>SMXJ01000010.1 GCA_004356305.1 Bacteroidota bacterium
AACTAATGTAATTTATCGGTTATTAAAGATAGTTCATAAGGAGGAAATCACATTCGATTCACCCAAAAACATTTTTTATCACGGGTTCTTCCTCTAAGAAGAAAGACAAGATCCAGTTGCTCATCAGATGTGCAGGAAATCAGAAATTTCCATTTTATTTAATTCCTTTCGTACGTATAAAAAAATTAGATAAAAAAGCAATACTATAGGCCAGGGCGGCAAATAACATCACCGCTATAAAGCCCATTTCTACAGCGATGATCACAGCCAAGGAAGTACTGATAACCGATATGCAACCATTGATACCCCATGCCCAGGGTACGTTGCTTTTTTTATCGTCATTAACAATTTTTAAGCCAATAGGGAAGGGCATTCCCATAAAAAAGGAGGGCAACCCAATGATCGCTACCGTTAACAAGATCTTCATAATCATGGGTAAACCAACGGTGCTACTTAAAAAAACACCGATCACAAAAGTATAGAGGAGAATTAGAATAGCTATAAGCCCCGTTATCTTTAACAGAGTCACTCGATATGTCTTATATCTCGACGAATAATAGCTTCCAATTCCCGAACTGATAAGCATCACTGATATCACTGTGGCTACTGAATAAATGGGATGCCCAAGGTAGAGTACAAAATATTTTATAAACACAATTTCCAAGAACATATAGCCAAAGCCCAGGGCAACAAAATAGGTCACCACCCAGGATTTATTGCCCCCCTTAAATCCCAATCGGAAAAGCGGCAAAATTATGAATAAAAGCGCCAAAATAACCACCTGAATGAAGGTTACCGCTGTGATCAAATACCCCAATTCGAGAAAAACGGTTGATTTCCCTCCCATGGTCTTAACCAGATCAGGAAACTTTTTCCAACGTAAAAATTGAAAAAAATAAGGTTTATTATCTGTTGCCGACCGGATATTAAAATCGTAATCATGAATTATTTTTTCTCTTTGAGAACTGAACATTCCATCCAGGTCGTAAAAGAAGGTCTCATCTTCCATCGTATTGAATTGAACCCTTTCGTTCGCGGTTATTCCAGGTAGTAAAACAGGATCAAAATTATGCTCCTCACAAAATAATATTACCTTAGCGATCTCCATTTTACTCAATGGTTCCTTCTTGATGACAAACGTGATAGTGCCCCAACTTCTTATTGCCGCGATATGATTTAAAGGCTCTTTTATTTGAATGGATTCCAAACTTTCTGATATCATTGCGGCCGATTTTAAAGATATTTTGGGAGGAAGATCGATCCATGAAGAAAGAACGATCATTCCATCAGGAGTTAGCCTTTGCCACATTTCAACAAAGGCTTCCTTGGTCATTAAATTTTCTTCCTGTAAGGCATTCAATCCTACTGAACCACCAAAAGAGCCTAATAAGGGAAGTTGGATGATATCATATTTTTCACCGGTCTGATTTAAAAACGTTCTTGGATCCTGAACGCGTATCTCTACCCTGGGATCGTAAAACAGAGAGTCGGTTACCGAGGCATATTCATTTTTCAATAAGGAGACCACCGTCGCATTCGGTTCAATGGCGATTATTTTTTCGGCTCCGTTATTCAAGGCTTGTACAATATCTAATCCTGCTCCTATCTCTAATAATAACACTCTTTTTGGCTCATATAAAGAGTAAGGAAGAGCCATGGTAGTATAATTCAAAATAGAGGTAGTATCCATATCGGATCGATTCGGAATGGACGTATACCAATCGCCATTGTTAAAAATCGCAGCACTGGGGGTTATATTCCCGTTATATGTAAGACTCAAGCCCGGGGCATAGCGTTGTGCCGGAGAAGAGACAACTTGAACAAGGCCATAAGGACTACTTATTTGCTGGTCAATTTTGGCTTCCGGAAGATTTAGAGCGTAGCTAATACTTTTGAATTGAGATGGTAACAGATCAAAAGGTTTACTAAGATGATAGACTACCAAACTCAAACTCAGTATCGTATACGGGATCAGGTATTTTCTAACCTTTTTATGAATGATAATGACTCCGGCAATAATGGGCAAGACGGCTATCAGTGACGGGATCTCCTGGGGTGAAAATTGCCAAAACAGAAAAATTGCCAGGATACCTCCCAATCCTGACCCCAGAAGATCGGAAAAATAGAAAGTCCCAATTCTAGATATTCTTTTGATGAAGATCAGTCCTATAGCCAGGGCTCCGGAAAAAAAGGGGAGGAAGAAAAGTAAATAAGTTCCCAATAGTCTTGAAAATTGCGAACGGTCGACGAAGAGTGTATATGAATCGAAAAGAAAAAAATCATGACGGGAAGCCCTAATTACAACTGTCATCAGTATACCACTGGAGATCATTAGAAAAGGAAGTAAAAAATCGATTCTTTCCAGCATCCACTTTCTGAAAATGGATAGAAGCGTACCACTGGCGCCAAATCCCAACAGGGCGATGGAGATCACCATATATGCAAAGTGATGCCACTGTACAATGGTAAGGAAATGCATCAATTGAATTTCATAGGCGACGATGGCCGCAGACAGAATGGAGACTGCAATGATCAGTCTATATTGAAAAAAATTGCTCTTAAGTTTTGCAAACATTTTTCATGACTTAGAGGGGATTAGCTATTCATTCATCTTTTGCTCTGGTAAAAGGAACGAATCGAACAAACATTAGATTTTTCGTTTTTATCTTACCATTCTTTTTCTCGACAAGTAGCAGCTGTTGCGTGGTAAATGGTGTTCCCACCGGGATGATCATTTTCCCGCCATCTTTCAATTGTTTCATCAATGGAGGAGGTACAAATTCTGCGGCCGCAGTTACGACTATGGCATCGAAGGGGCCTTTCTCTTCCCAACCGTGATATCCATCCGCGTTTTTGACCAAAATATTATTATAATTTAAGTCTTTCAACCTCTTTTTAGACTGATTGAATAGAGGTTCTATAATTTCAATGGTGTACACCGAGTCAACAATAAGGGACAAAACTGCTGCCTGGTATCCTGACCCTGTTCCTATTTCCAATACCTTAAAGTCCTTTTTTGGTTTGATGATTTCAGTCATAAAAGCAACGATATAAGGCTGAGAAATGGTTTGCCCATGGCCAATCGGCAAGGGAGAATCGAAATAAGCGCTGGCCATGTCCTTTTTTTGGACAAATTTATGCCTGGGCACAGTTCGCATGGCTGCAAGGGTAGAACTACCCCGGATACCTCGTGCTTTGATCTGGCTGTTGACCATTTTCTCTCTCGCCTCCTTATAGTTGTTCTTCTCTTGGAAACCTAAAGCAAGAAATAGTAATAACATTAAAATTAGCCTATTCATAATCACATGAATAACAATACCTTAAATGTATCGTATCAAGTAGTGAAATCAAAGAGAATGGGTTGAATAATGAATTGATAATTAGCTAGAAGTTAGATTAGGATGATTGTGATAGATACTATCATTAAAATTCGGATTGTATTTCAATTTTTCTGAGTAAACGAAGATAGCGGTAAGTGTATAAAGCGTAGTAGTGTTTAGCAACTAAAATTTTATACAGATCTTAAGTTTCATATCTTCATAAATTCGTCACTCTACCAATTTAATCTTTTTTTCATACTCGATTAAAATGTGCTGACTAATCCTCACCAAACTTCTATTTGTATTGTCTCATCTTTTGTACTCTACCCGAAGGTATTTATACATCAAATTAAGAGCTAAGTAAATCGGACAAGAATATAAGTTTTCATGAACGATCACTAAATTATTGACAGCTATTTTTTACAATGGCCAAAAGTATAATATCAAGGGTGTGCCTAAAATAACAATAAGAAGCTCCAATGGTAAACCCATTCTCCAGTAATCGGAAAACCGATACCCGCCCGGCCCAAGTATAAGTGCATTGCACTGATGACCAATGGGTGTAAGAAATGCACAAGAGGCGCCCACTGCAACACACATTAATAAGGGATCAATGCTAACGCCCATAGTTATGGCAATCTCAACTGCAATTGGCGCCATTATTAGGGCGGTAGCTGCATTATTTATCACATCTGAAAGAGTCATGGTAATGATCATGATCAAAGCCAACATGAACCAGCTAGGCAAGCTGCCTGTCATGGCAACCATTCCATCCGCAATTAACTGGGTAGTACCCGTTGATTGAAGCGCATTGCTAACAGGAATCATGGCGCCCAACAGCACTATGATGGGCCAGTCTATTTGTTGGTATAGTTCACGAATTGGCAGGATACCCGTAAAAATATACATTAAAATAGCTCCCACGAACGCCAATGTGATTGGAAGAATACCAAACATACTCAGTGCGATGGCTGAGCCGAAAATCAATAATGCCAGGCCTACTTTGGAAAAGACACCTACGGTCACATTTCTTTCAGCCAGGGGTAGAAGATCAAGCGAGCTGATATTATCGTCAAGTTTATCGATATCCCCTTGCAGCAACAACACGTCTCCAACACGAAATGTTACATCCCCAAGTAGTTTACGAATCGGTTCTCCTTGTCGGGCAACGGCCATCAATATCAAGGTATTTGAAGTGCGCTGACGCAAGTATTCCCGATCGCGATTCTCCAGTGGTGAGCCAGGTTTTATCAATACTTCCTTAAAAGCAGTGTTCGTGTTTTTCAAACTGTCAATACGTTCGCGCATTAACTTTGTAAGCCGCAGATCATACTCATCCATCATCACTTTAAGTTCAACAGGATCAGCCTTGATTTGAAACCTGTCACCTTCCTGAATGATATGATCAAGCCAGGGCGTGAGTACATTTTCATCTACGGTTATGTATCCGAATATCGTGAGCCTGTCCCCAGTGAAGTGTTCTATCTCGCCAATCTCCATACCGATGAATTTGCATTTCTCAGGAATACGAATCTCGGTTATGTATTCACTAATAGAGAAAAGTGATTCTGTTCCGGGTTTTTTATAAGAATTCTTTGGTATGAATCGCCAACCGATCAGAGCTACAAACAATACCCCCATTAATGCTATTGATCCTCCAACCGGACTGAAATCCAGCATAGCGAATGGTTCCGGTTGAAATTGCTCAATATCAATATTTTGGGATTCAAAATATTTAGCAGCGGGAGAGAATACGTCTTCCAGCGCCCGTGCTTTCAAATCTATGTATTGAGTTTCACGGAAAGTAGAGATTATAATATTAGGTGGGGTACCAATCATTGTTATCATTCCACCCAGAATACTGGCAAATGCCAGGGGCATAAGAAGAATACTTGGCGATCGTTTTTGTTTTGCGGAACTTTTAAGTGCTACCGGCAGCATTAAAGCAAGTGCACCAACATTATTCATAATAGCTGAAAGAATCGCTGCTACTCCGCTCAAGCTGGTGATATGAGTAACCCGATTCTTGGAAAAAGGGGCTATTTGGCGTGAGATCAGATCAACTACCCCGGAATTGCGTAGTGCTCTACTGATTATAAGTACCAGGGCTACAGTTATAACTGCCGGATGTGCAAAACCTGAAAATAGATTGGACCCGTCCAGAATTAAATCAGATCCTTTACCTCCTAGTAACTCGTCAGCAATAAATAGAGCGCCTAAACCAATGATCGAGACAATATCATATCGAAAACGACCCCAGATAAAAAGGATAAAAATCATTACGATAATCGATAATATAGCAATTTGATCAATTGTCATCATTTTTTTTACAGTGGTAAATTATACCCTGAATTTAGGGCATAATTTACTATTTCCAAAATATGTCTATATTTAATTAATCGTGGCTAATGGTTGGTATGTACGCTGTTTACCCGCATAGGGCAAATGGTGTATATGCTGTGTTCCCAGCTGCCTTTTTTTCAATTCTTTTCTTTACCGTATTACTGTCTTTACTCAAATACTATTGACATAAAGTGCTCTTTAGCCATTATTTCTACTTCCTTAGCTACCTGAATCATCTTCCGATGTTTATTCTTCAAATCGGGATTTAGTGAATGAATATTGTACTTCCAAAAACGCCACCAAGAAGTAGCAATAGCAGCCTATTCGATAAATAATTGTAGAGAATCTCTTTCCGAAAATTCCAAGGAGCGTATTTGTTCATACCCCTATATCAATGCTCTTGTTTTGTTCAGGTCGATTGTCCCGGCAGTTCTGCAAAGTCCTAATACGCCCATACCCAAATCAAAAATAAGTAATAATTACAGGCTTATTCCAAATCTATAATGGCTATTATCTAATTATTTTCAAATAAAACAATGTCAAAAAAAATATCTCCATGTACCAATCCCCGGAGAAGGTTCTTCGGAATGTGTTTTTTAAGGGATTGAAGTCGTTCCTTGAGCCGGTATTCATATTCTGTATCAAGCCTTTTACCAATAACTGAAGAAAAAGCTTAAAGCACGCAGGGATGCGATTTGGGTAGATAATCGGGTGCTGGAATTTGATGTAGCAGTGCCATAGCGCTCCCAATCTGACTTAATTCATCGGCACTGAAATTTTCATGCCCCACTCCATAAACCCACTTTTTTACCAAAATCGGTTTCTCTGCATATCGGGTCACAATTTCTACGGTAATCGAGGTATGAACAGTAGAGGTCAAAAAATGATGCTCGCCCAATCATTGAAGAAGAGTAGCCTACAATAATAATTTTTCTTCCACTATTGTGAGCATTTATTCACCCTTCTGTGCTAGTATATGATAATTCGAGTTAGTATTACCACCTTCTATCGGAGTAAAATATACCGCTTCAATTTGATAAGGAGCAACTATTTTTTCTAAATCAGATACTTTTATTCTGGTGTAGATTCCATATCCATTCTTCTTTTATACCCATGTTCTGACAAGGCCGGCGGATTTATGTTGGCCTTTATTTCTTTGTAATCTAAAATAGAGTTTCCTGTCGGAACTTGAAGACCGGGGCGATGTGTAAAACATATCAGCAAAACATCCCTGATTCCATTTTTTGTGGGATCTTTTGGGTGCACTGAAGTTACTCCGTGCATCACCTTTGGGTCCCAGAATACCATTGAATCCATATTTTTATGAAGCATGCAACTCGCTAATAGTTTCTCGTCATTACTATAAATGCTGCTGGAGCCTCCGGTAATATTCTTACGTTTGATTAAATGAATCCAAACAAAGTCATTTTCATCGTGGTGTATGCCTTCTGGTGTTGGTTCACCACTTTCAGCTACTGTTGCTACAGTTCGAATTTGATGTATATCGACCAACCATGGCTCGCATTTTTCTTTCTGTGAAACAGGCAATTGCCGGAAGTCAAATTGAATCAATTCTTGGAAGAAGGGATTATTTATTGTCTTACTTTTTAACGGGCTAAATTTTCGGTCGATATCTCCCGCATATTTATTGATTTCGGCAGGTTGATAATAAGGAGTTGGGGCATAAGCTAAGATTTTCCCAGAAACAGGTAAGAAATAGAAATACCGAAACCGCCGATATCTAAAGCTCCTCCCGGTTTTTAAATAGTTGTCTTTTTCCAGTTTCTTCCAGTCTTTCTTAAACTGTATGTTGTATATGTTTAAGTCTTTAGGGATGATAAATTCATTATGGGGAACAAATACATATTTTTTGGTTTTTAGTTGTAAATAAACGGACTGCGTTATTGTAATTCCTTTCATGTTATACTTTATTAGTTAAGAAGAATATATCGGCTATTTGGTCCGGAAGAAGAATTAAACTTATCGGATGTGTTTGCGTTACCAGACTTCGGTTATTTTCTTTTAGTTAAGGAAATTTATCGTCTTTTCCAAATTTTCAAGTGTAGGCTTTTGAAAAATGTGTTATCGAATTGCGCCAAATTATGGATCATTTTATTCTTATTGGTTATTTTTTTGGTATCAGGGAACGTTAAATATATGGCAAGCAGGACAGTGGCAAACGATGAGCTTTCCAGATTGCACCGAGTCAAAACAAAAGATCTTTACGGACTTTGTTCAAAGCACTTCATTTTGGGTTAAGCACCAAAACCTGTATTAATTATAGCCGTCCTAAGTTTGATTTCAATTAGATTAGAGTACTGATAGAAAGAACAAAAGGGCAGAGTAAGGTTAGTTGTATTAGTCCGCCCACTAATATAGCTACGGTCTCTCGACTGGGTTAAAGGCGCTAGCTGTGCTGTATTCAGAGTAGGTCACTATGATAGGAGTAAACCTGCCTGACCCCGGACGGGCAGGGAAGCTAAAAGAGATGAGATTGAACCCTTGTAGAAGTGTCCCCGCATCAAGTTCGGGACAGGCTCCAACAACTTTAGTATTGTCAAAATCGAGGGATCGGCAGTCTTGCGAGACAGAACTTGGCGGAATCCTGTTTTACGGTTCAAGTGGCAATCGGCATAAAGAGGGCAGGAGCTTTACTTACGGCTCAGTTACGGAACAGGAGAAAGTTCTTTTGTGGCGTTGAGGAAGAACTGTATAACCTCGAATGAGCAAGCCTAAGAATACCAATACATAAAAGGAGTGGCGGACTTATACACTTCGTTGTACGTCGTTATTATAGTTTAATCAGTTAATACTGCTATAATCCTCAAAGGAGCTCCGCTTCCTCCTTCAATTTTCATTGGTAAGGCTATTATTTCAAATCCATTTAAGGGTAACTTATCAAGATTTGTAAGGTTTTCAAAGGCAGGAATATTATTTGAAAGTAGTATAACATGACTCTTGAAATATTCAGATTGTCCATAATCAATACTTGGTGTATCGATTCCAATTGCATGAATATTGCGGTTCTCAACCAACCATTCTGCAGCTTCGGATGAAAGTCCTGGAAAATGTAGTTGTTTAACCGCATTTTCTCCACGGTCATCAGTTCCTAGGTATTTGATTTTGTCCGGATAATATTTAGAAAAGCCAGTTTGCAATATCACAATACTTCCATCTGGAATTAGAATACCTGTATTTTCTTCCCAATCGGTAAAATCTTCAACACTTATTAAATAGTCCGGATTAGTAAAAGCTTTTGAAGAAACGTCAATTTTTATAGCACTTCCAATTAATTTTTCAAGAGGTATTTCATCTACAGTTTGTCCGTTTTTTGCGAAGTGAATTGGGGCATCTATGTGCGTCCCACCATGTTCCGCGGTACTAAAGTTATTGGCAGAATAATAAAACCCTTTATCCGTTTGTCCTGCATAGACGGTATCTAACCTGAATTCCTTTGCAGTTACCCAATATATCGTCTCATCTGAAAAAACATGGGATAGATCAACTAATTTTCTTTTAGAGAATTTGGTATGACCTGATGCATTAGGCTTTTGAGAAGTTGTGGATTTCGTATCACATGCAGCTAAAATCAAAACAAACAATACTACGGAGTAAAAATATATTTTCATTTTTTCATGATTAATAATCGTTCTTTTATGTAGTCTGGTACAACGGTTAGACAATGATTTCATTGTGGAATTATCTGCCACGCCCTGGCTTGGAGGATTATTCCGCTGAGAAATTAGCCATGAGTTAAGTTTATTTTTTATCCAATATTCTTTATTACGGTCCTCCATAAAACTGAGACATATCGAGAGCAAAATGCAACATAAAAAACCACCATACATCTTTGGACTTACTTACAACGCTTAATATTAAAATACCGAGAAACGTATCTATCAACAAGCTGCCAAGCTCCGTGATCGCGAAGCCGTTAGCTAATAGACTTGGTATATGTCCGCCAGCGAATAAAATGGCTACAATGATAATGGATCGTTTATACCCTATCCAAGCCGACAACCTTACAAAGATGAGGGCTATGGTAATATCTTCCATAAAGACCTGAACCAAATGTGAAATGTTCTTAGGATGGTAGGTATTCACCAAAATGCTTCCAAAGGTTGACGCATTTTTTCTAATGAGCCAATAAACCAGAAGAGAACCTATAGCAATAACGAGTCCCATTGCCAATCGCTGTAAAACTCTTGACTTTGGTAACCAAATGGATTCCATGGGTTGTTTCCTAATTAAAATAAGCAACAGGGTAGGAGAGAAGATCAGCAACTGATTTACAGCATCGATTCCCACATTCCCATTATTGGGTATCATTAGATCCCTCACATACAATTGCCCGATGCCTAGTATCGCTATGACAGCGATGATCGAATAAATAAATTCTAACCATGGCTTTTCGAAAGGGATCGCTTTTTCAACAGTCCATAATGATCTGTAAAAATGATCAGCCAAAAACCATAGAATGGCTCCCGTTCCGTAGGCAGCAATTAAAGAGATATAATGTTCGTTCATTTAATTTCATTTTAATTTTTGCTAACGTTCTGAATAAACGCCTGTTTTAATGGCGTTCATTTATTGTTGGGTAAAGTATTAATATCATTTTTTATTTTTTTTGTATGCATCTAAAAGGATTTTCCATTCTCTGGCATTTTCTGTATTTGGCGTAAACCCGTCTTTCAGATATATATGTTGAATCCTAATTGAGTCATTTATCATAGCCCATTCAACGATGGGTTTTATTACTTCACTCATTTTTTCATTATTTACATCCCATTCATAAAGTGTCTCTTTAACTTTGTAACTATCATCAAACCAATAGGTGACTATTGCGGTGTAACCTTCAGGCATACCAATAATTTTGAGAAAATCTGTTGTTTCCCTAAATTTACCTGTTACTTTCAAGCTATCCGTATCAATTATTATGGAATCATAGGTATAGGTTCCATTCCAAGCCTTATCCCATTGCTTCCAACCGGAGTTAGGATTGAAAATTGATTGGCTTCCTTTTCCTTCTTTCTTATCATGCCAGGTGTAACTTGTATCTCTTTTAAAATCGAAAAAATCAGGATGGTTAAACGCTTGATTGTTCCATGCTAAAAAATACCTATCAATCTTTTGTCTCAAAATAGCTTCTTCATTATCTTTGGAACAACTCCAAAGAATTAATCCTAAAGCCAATAAACTCAGGACGTATTTTTTCAACATTTCTATTATCATTAAATTATTAATTCGATTATATTTTATTTTATCCATATTTTGCCCAACGGTTTGTTTATGGCTTGTTGCGTGTTTAAATGTACTTGTTTTTCAGTTAATCATAAAGCCAAAATAAAAATTTGGCGGTGTTTGTAAATAGCATGGATTTTCTTAAAACACTTAACACCCTATTTGCTATATACAGTGTTGTGCTTTCGTTATTTTAGTTTCTAAATATTTATTATAACATTCCCTGTTTTTTCTCCGGTAAGTACATATTCATAAGCTTTGGAAATATCCTCTAATGGATATTCTCGGTCTATAATTGGTACAAATTTTTCCTTTTTCAAAAGGTCGTTTATATACAGGATGGTTTTTTGAATACTATATGGAACTGGGAAGATTACTTTCTTGTTTCCTACAATAGAGGTAAAGACTGCAAAGAATATGTTTTGAGAGTATGGGCCTAATTCAGAAGAAATATAAACCCCTCCATCTTTAAGTAATAGCTTGCATTTTCCAAATGTGTTTTTGCCTACAGCATCAAATATAAAGTCAT
>SMXJ01000163.1 GCA_004356305.1 Bacteroidota bacterium
GTCCACTACGATGTTCGAAAGACTCACATTACCCTCATTGGTTACCGTGAAGGTATAGTCGATCACTTCACCCGGATCGGAACAATCTCCACCATCATCATAACTCGAGGTCTTGACAATAGCTATGATAGGTTCCTGACATATATCGGTTACCGTCGGATTATCATCCGCATTACTGCTATGATCCGATAGATCGCTCACATCTCCTCCACTCGGTGGTGTCCCCGTGGCCGTGGCCTGATTGGTGAACTGGCCCGCATCGATGTCCGGCTGGGTGATCACATAACTGGCCGTAAAGGTCGTGGTGTCAACTCCGCCAGGAGCCAAAGAAGCAATAGGTCCGCCCACCATAGTGACCAATGGATCGGTCACCGTGATGTTCGTTAGCGTTACATTTCCGGTGTTGGTCACCGTAAAGACATAGCTGATCGTATCACCGGGGGTGGAGATACAATCCCCCGTCTGGGGATCGGTATCTATATAGGTACCTACCTTGATAAGAGCTATGCTTCTATTTTGACAAATTTCAAGAATTACAATATTACTCGAATCTGTTACATCTCCTGTACATATGCCTCCTGTAACAGGAATGAAAGGTCCTCCGTTTAGGCTTGAACCGTCAATTACTTCAAATTCTCCAAAAATGGAACCTATGCCAATGGGCACAGAACAACTCGTATGAATTTGTTGGTTGAAGATATTATTTACAAAAATTTCAATTTCCGGACCGAAAGTTAGTTGAGGTGGATCCTGACCGAAGAACTCAAATTCTTCTCCAGGCTGAACAACGCCTTCAAATACTATTTGACCATCATGCTCTATAACCTTAATATTAGCATTCGATACAGACCCTAAATATTTTAACTTTAAGTAATTTACCTTTCCATCACAGTTACCATTAGGATCCGCGGGTTCATCAAAACATCCTTCAACAAAAGCCTGATTTTCTATAAAACCATTATCAATATCAGCCTGAGTCACGATGTAAGTAGCATTATATATCCAAACTTCACCAACATCTAAAACTCCATCATTATTAGTATCGCCACTAGCTGGACCGGGAACAATACCGCCAAGATTATTATCCGTAACAACAACATTAGAAATATTTATGTTTCCTTCATTAGTTACAGTAAATGTGTAATTAACAGTATCATTAACTTCATAATCATTACAATTTCCAGTATCTCCATCACTGACTTTAGTAATTGAAATTTCGGGATTCTGACAAAGTTCGACCGATTCAGAATCACTGTCATTTACGCCAAAAGAAGAGGATGATCCTGTTACAGTGCCATCAACATCAGCAGTATTATCAACTTGACCGTTTGTGATATCAACTTGGGTTACTGTATATATGGCAGTATAGATCCAAACTTCATTTACATCTAAAACACTGTCATTATTAGTATCACCACTTGCAGGCCCGGGAATTGGATTTACCGGGTCGATCAATGGGTCATTAACTTCTACATCTGTTATTCCGATATTTCCTTGATTAGTAACTGTGAATGTGTATGTAATATCTTCACCGGCCGCAATGGGATTACAATTTGCGGGGTCGTCAGGGCTAGCTGTTTTTACGATTTGAATGGCGCAGTGATAAAGAGTTAAAGTAACGGGTACTCTGGTAGTGCTCGCACAATTGGTCGTGTCATCGACCGTTTCGGCATAATAAGTAACTGTACCTATTACACTCAAAGAAGGGTCTTGAACAACATTCCCCCCAGATGCGGCATCATACCATTCAATACTTTGTCCTATAGGAACAGTAGCTGTGGCGGTCAATGTCTGCACGTTCGGCGAATCTGCACATTCAGTCTGGTCGGCTCCAGCCATGGGAACATCCGGAGGTAAAGAGACTTGAATTTCAGATTCAACGGTGACCGGAGGCAGCGTACAATTATTATTATAAGTTCCATTATAAGTGAGTACCGCTTTAAAATCTCCTACAAAAGGATCGATACCGGTATATGCGAAGGTTCCCGAAAGGTCACCCATTGTAGTACCGGAGGCCATTCCAACCGATACATTATTTAAGAAAAATTCCCATTCAAATTCAATCGAGAACGGGGTGCAATCACCCGGGCTAAAAGTTGCCATATAATCTACATCGAGAGTACATTCTACCTGGTCCAAAGTGGGATCTGAGATATCCGGACATGGGATGCAAATTTCAGGGTTAGGAAATGGAACCGTCACTAGCATACAATTGGAATCCTCATAGGAAATCTCACTATTCCCGGCATCCTGAATTCCACAACTTTGCATCCCTACCGCCTCGATGGTATAATCCAATGTCATAACCTCATTAGATATATCTCCTACAATCCATGTAATGGTATTGGTCCCTGCATTATAAGACGCATTCACCGGATCGCTTAACGACCCCGCCACCATTGCGAAACCGGAACCCAAAACATCCGTAACGACACCGTCTTTAAACGCCAAAGCCAGTTGCCCCAAAATAACATTATAAATATCGGTCAGATCTGCAGCGTCTTCGGTAATGAATAATCCACCATTCTGGCTTTGATCCAAAACATGTTCCGCTGCCAATTGCTGATTACCTTCTATAGCACCAACAAGTCCGATCGAAAAAATGGTTTGATTGTAGACAACCGAACTCACCGTTGTTGTTTGTGCACCTATTGATTCATTAATCGCATCGTTCATACAAACTGTATTCCCGGCTGGAAATGGTGGAGTTGGAGTACTCGTACAACTGTTTCCGTTGAGATCTCTATTGGTAACACCATCGGTCAATAACAATATACTACGTGAAGTTATACAATCAAAGGTTGCATTGGCAGTCATTTCATTATCTGCCTCATCCATACCCAAGGCAATATTAGTTGCACCACCGGTCGTTATGGCGTTTATTTGCGTAATTATAGCTGCTTGGCCTGAGGAGTCGGTTAATCCAATTTCCAATGTGGAGTCTGCAGCATAAGTTACAATGGCAACACGATTTAAACCTGTTGGATTATTCACAGGAGCGAAAATATTATTCACAAAGTCAATTGCAGCATCTTTGGCATGGTCAATTGGTTCCGGAAAAGGACCATCGTCCATACTACCGGATCTGTCAATTATAAGTATTACCTCTTGAGGAATCGGAGGTGGATTTCCAGTAATTGTCAAAGTCACATCAAATTCATTACATAATGTGCTTTCTATCACTACCTTATCGAGAGTAATATCTTGCGCAAAAATTGATGCCAGATTAAATATAAAGAATGACATTACAAGAAATAATGTCTTTCTGTTTATTTTAATTTGTGAGGTTGATTGCTGTTTCATAAAATGAGTTTTTAGGTATAAACCTATTATGTCTTGTTAGTTAGGATCAAAGTCCCTATATGGTTATTCTTCACTGGGATCTGTTACAAATAGTTTTAGCAATGCCGAGACTGTCCCGTCCTGACAGGCGTTATTTATAGCTTTTACTTCCAGACCACCCCAATGGTTTACCGGAGTTCCAATAGGAACAGATACTGATACCTGAAATATAGTTGCCGATCTCCCCGGAACGTTAATCATATTATTCTGTGAATTCTTTTGATAGACGGATACGATAAGATTATTATCAGAGCCTAATCGTGCAGGTTCCTCACCCTTGATTTTAAATGTCCCTTCAAAATTTACCACTTCAATATGGTAGCTTTGTGAAGAAAAAGAATTATTTAGAATCTCCAGTTGAAACTGAGTAGGATCATTTTCGCTGGCCGAACGAGCATCTCTATTATTAATGACAATTAATTCCGAATTACAAGATTGAGCATAAGCACTTGAAAAATTAGATAAAAATGCTAATGTCATGAACATTAAAAATGTCCCAATGGTTGAGTTACACATGGTAAAATTATTTTAGTTTGAATTGAAGAAAATGCCCCAACAGCTGTTTTCTCTGTCGAATATACGTAGGAAAAAACGCTAAATTCCTACAAAATTTAACTATTCGCTAAAATGTGCTAAAAACTCGTTGAAATTCACAAAATAGCCTGTTTTTCTTATTTTTTTTGTAGGAACACCAAACACGTATTAGTACGTATCTGCATATAACAATGATATTACAAGCAAGTAATTTTGTAGGAATAGTTATCAATATGTTTATCAAGAGAGCCCTTTTTTAACGTTGAAAGTACACGTATATTTGTGCTCAAAATTAAGGTCAACCCATGTCATTAAAATCAGAAATTGAACGTAGAAAAACCTTTGGTATCATTTCCCATCCCGATGCAGGAAAAACCACGCTGACCGAGAAATTGTTACTATTTGGAGGAGCGATCCAGGAAGCGGGCGCTGTAAAAAGCAACAAGATAAAAAAGGGTGCTACCAGTGATTTTATGGAAATTGAGCGACAAAGAGGTATTTCTGTAGCAACGTCCGTATTGGCTTTCGAATACAAAGACATTAAAATAAATATTCTCGATACTCCGGGCCATAAGGATTTTGCAGAAGATACCTTCCGTACTTTAACCGCAGTGGACAGCGTTATTGTAGTGATCGATGTCGCCAAAGGAGTTGAGGAACAAACCGAAAAACTTGTTGAAGTATGTCGAATGCGAAATATCCCAATTATCGTCTTTGTGAATAAATTGGACCGGGAAGGGAAAGACGCTTTCGAACTGCTGGACGAAATTGAACAAAAACTACATCTTAGAGTAACCCCTCTCTCTTTTCCTATCGGGATGGGATATGATTTCAAGGGAATCTATAATATTTGGGAAAATAATATCAATCTTTTCAGTGGGGAAAGTCGGAAAAACATTGAAGAAACCATTGAGGTTAAAGATATTAATACCGAAAAACTCGATGACTTAATCGGAAATGAGGCTGCGGATACTTTAAGAGATGAACTCGAATTGATCCACGAAGTCTACCCCCGATTTGAACGTGAATCTTATCTCGATGGAACCCTCCAACCCGTGTTCTTTGGTTCGGCCCTGAATAATTTTGGAGTACGTGAACTCCTGGATTGTTTTATCGAAATTGCCCCTAAACCTCGCCCCAAAGAAAGTGACACGCGATTGGTTTATCCCGATGAAAAGGAATTTTCCGGATTTGTTTTTAAAATCCACGCCAATATGGATCCCAAGCACAGAGATCGGTTGGCATTTGTCAAAATAGTATCGGGTACCTTTGAAAGAAATATACCTTACCTGCATGTTCGAAACGGGAAAAAGATGAAATTTTCGAGTCCAAATGCATTTTTTGCGGAAAAGAAACATGTAGTCGATATCTCTTATCCCGGTGACATTGTTGGCCTGCATGATACCGGGAATTTTAAGATCGGTGACACCTTAACCGAAGGTGAGCTGATGAATTACAAGGGCATTCCGAGTTTTTCCCCGGAACATTTTAAGTATATCAATAACGCAGATCCCATGAAGAGCAAGCAACTCGAAAAAGGTATCGACCAATTGATGGATGAGGGAGTTGCACAACTATTCACATTGGAGCTCAATGGCCGAAAAGTGATCGGTACGGTGGGAGCCCTGCAATTTGAAGTTATACAGTACCGCCTCGAACATGAATATGGTGCAAAGTGTCGTTATGAAAACCTCAATGTTCATAAAGCATGTTGGGTAGAACCAAAGGATCCTAAAAGTGATGAATTTGCTGAGTTTAAACGTGTTAAGTCGAAATTCCTGGCAAAGGACAAAAGAGGACAATTGGTCTTTTTCGCTGATTCTGAGTTTACAATACAAATGACACAGTCAAAGTATCCGAATGTAACTTTGCATTTTGTGAGTGAGTTTGAAACTTCCGAATAGAAAAGCTTAACTTATTTTCTGGTATTTAGTAATACAACGCATGTATTTCCAAACTGTCTCTATTTCCAAAAAGAACCCTAAAGGCAGCAGTCGCAGATGCATCACCTCCGTAAACGGACCCATAAAGATGGACACTATGGGTTCCCGGGCCGAGTGGAATACTCACCGACTGTGAATTATAAACATACCCACTCGCGGTGTCGCAGTCGCTGTTTGCATATACAGAAGTTGTCATACCGTATGCCTTGGAAATGTCTGCGGTGGTTCCATCCCCAAGATAAAAGTAATTATGACCCATTTTGGATCTGCCGTCATCGATGGCAGCAGTACCACCATAGTTATAAAAATCCATTGATATTGTATAGTTGATGACTACTAATGCGTTTTGCGTAAGCGTAAATGTTTTCTGATATAATTCTGCCGAATTCAATCCTGCGGTGGGAGTGGTTTGAATCACAATGGGAACGGACAAATTATCATAATCAGACATAATTTCACCGGACTGATTGCCTATAGTTAAGTCACCATCCTCATCGACCATAAGATTATATATATCGCCACCTCCCAGGTTCTTTATATTATTGGTGGAGTTCAATCCCTCGATTCGTATGGTGCTGCTATTTCCAGCAACATGAAGTGCTTCTTGAGGAATGGTAGTGCCAATACCCACTTGAGCCAAACTTGTTAATACCGTAAAAAAGTAAAGTCCACAAAGTAAGATCGTATTTTTCATAATAAAGTGAATTTATGGTTTTGAGTTTTTCTATAATTTAGTTTCTGAGAAGGGGGCCATCAGCATTACTATTTGAACAGTGATTACATCCTTCGGTTTTATATGTAATGGTTACGGTGGAAGCATCGCATACTGCAGTATTAGGTGCCGGCAGACATACCTGATAACCAAATACAACATCTCCTACATATCCAGGATCCGGTGTGTAGGTGTAGCTTCCATCCGGATTAAAAGTAAAGGCCTGACCGGTAGGAACGGGCGCCGATACCAACGAGAAGGTTGATCCCGCAGGAATAGTAGGTGAATCTGCAATGGTACCATTGTATTCAAAATCCATACATTGCATTCCTGTTCTGGGCATCGCATACCTTTGCAGGATAAATACCTTTCCATCACCATGATCCACTGTGGATGCAGTTAAATCAACTCTTGTAATGGTCGATCCAACCGGTGCTAAGTTATCTAATAGAAATATTGCCATTCCAAGAGTCCCTCCATTTTCAACAACTCTTCCTGTATTCCAGTAATCCACACCAGCTGGTGGCGCATTAAATAAAGGCCCCCATTGTGTAGTATTTTCCAGGACAAAGGTATCTCCTAAGAGTTGTTCTGTTCCTCCCCCGCTTGGCGTTCCAAAGACTGAAATGTAGTAACAGTTATTGGCATTGCGGTCGGTTATCGCCATAACTCCACCTGCATTCGAAGGAATCCCTTGATCAAAATAAAGTGATTGAATTTGTGCATCGGTCGTTGCTATGGCACCAAAATCACTACAAATGTCACGTCCATTTTCGTTAGATGTAAAGTAATGGTTTAGGTTTTTGTCTTGAAATGCGGCAAGAGCATCAGCATCCCAATTTGCATTCGCACTATTAGTGTTTACGAAAGTCCCGTTCTGAACAATATTATTCTTACTATGACCATTTGGGCCTAGACGAGTCAGCTCATAGGCTGAAGGTCCGGCAAAAGAACCGTAAATGGCTCCGTCAATGGTTAGTGAAAATATCGTTGCGGGATCGCTATCAACCAATTGAGTATCTGACCATTGAAATGTAACTCCTGTCTGTACAGAGGGTGCTTGAATTTGTCCAATACCGTTAAGACTTAACAACATTAAAACGAATATTGAAAACATCAAAAATGATGGTCTACTATTAGCAGAAGCTACAATCGTTTCCATAAGTTTAATTTGAGTCTTCCTCACAAGAATTAACTAACACTAGTTGGGGGGCTCCTGTGATTCCAATCAAATATAAGCCTGATGAAGTATTTTCCTACAATGATTGATAAACTATTCGTTATAATGTATTATATTATCGTTTAAATGCGTATTTTTTCATTTTTATTTATCGATTTTGGCGAAAAACCCAGTAAATCGATAAAAAAGAAATAATATAAAAGTTGCGAGAAGCTATTAATAATTGTTCACTTAAAATAAAAAACCACGCTCATGGCGTGGTTTTTATTGTTAGGCTTCTCCCGTGGGTCCGAAATTGATCGGTACGGTGGGAGCTCTGCAATTTGAAGTTATACAATACCGCTTAGAACATGAATATGGCGCTAAGTGTCGTTATGAAAACCTCAACGTTCATAAAGCATGTTGGGTAGAACCTACGGATCCTAAAAGTGATGAATTCTCTGAGTTCAAACGTGTTAAGTCGAAATTCCTGGCAAAGGACAAAAGAGGACAATTGGTCTTTTTTGCTGACTCTGCGTTTACGTTGCAAATGACACAGTCAAAATATCCCAATGTAGTGCTACACTTTGTCAGTGAATATAAGTAGATTGTTTAATCGTAATAATAGGCTACAATTTGTAATTCATCTTTTCCAGATCCTAAATACATTTTGGCTGCACCGGAACCGCTAGTATCTTCTACCTGCAAATAAGCAGCAAATAACGCTGTATATGTACCCGGGCCTAATTTAACATAATCTGAAGCTGTATTTTTAAATCCCTTATAAGCACCATTTTTTCCATCTCCATTATTATAAAATTGTCCTG
This sequence comes from Bacteroidota bacterium, assembly GCA_004356305.1. Lineage (GTDB taxonomy): Bacteria > Bacteroidota > Bacteroidia > Flavobacteriales > Flavobacteriaceae > Aureisphaera. Next base: position 8,518 of record SMXJ01000163.1, read on the forward strand.
TAAGAGCAAGCAGTCCGCCATATTCTAAACACCCGGTCCCGGAAGCATTTGTATCGATACACCATGGGCCTCCATTAATTGGGTTGCCATCAACGTCATTGATTATAGGCACTTCTGTTACTGTATCAATAAAATAGATTCCTGTTTGAATTACTCTTGCACGTAGATCATCAATTCTTTTCTTTTCTAAACTGATTTCATTATATATAGACCAAGAAACAGAATAATTAATTTCCAAAATTGCGTTGCCGGTCAAGGTAAATGAATTGGCAAAAAGACCACCAATAGGATCACCAGCGGGGTTGTAACCAAAGTTAACACCTGTTTGAATGATCACGTTAGTAGGATTCTCTACATCCTCTAAATAATTATCAGAATCAATGAGTAATGTTACGTTTGCGTCTCCAGTGCCGCCTAATATTAAATCACCGTTTGCATCAACATATACTATTGAGGTCGAACCTGATCCCAAATTATTGCTGTTATTGGTTTCATTCAAACCATCTATTCTAACATTTTCAGTAGCCCCTGCCACATGTACTGCCTGTTGAGGGTTTGTTGTGTTAATTCCCACTTGTGCGAAGGTATTTACAACTAAAAATAATAGCATAAAAATAAAAATCAATTTTTTCATCATTCTTAATTATAAACTCTGATTTTTAAATAATCCATATCACCTCCATAACCAACACTCGTATAACTGTCAGCATGATCAGCTACCACTCCAAAAAAATAAATGCTATGTGTACCAGCTGGTAAGGTTAAATAGCCCTGACTATTTATATAGGAATACCCGGAAATCCCGCCAAATTGTGTTTCGTAATATTGCCCGTTGTATCCATAAGTCACTGATCTTTCAAAAGGATCCAATCCATTGTTATCAATATCTATACAAAAAAATACTCCCATCGATATTGATTGGTCATAAGTTACATCGGCAAATGGAGGCCCTGCTGATAAATCAGAACCCTTTACCATCATAGTTATCCCGTATTTTACCTCGATTAATGCCTCTTGAGGGACTATAAACACTATCGTCCTAATTTGTCCCTCAACTAATGTATCACCCAGGTGATTATTGTTTACAACTCTACCAGTATTTTCGCCAATATTATATGGATCATCCGGAATAAAATTAGTGTCTTCTATAAGAAAGTTAAGTGGTAAGCCGCTATTTCCCGATCCATCGCCTAATACAAAAGTGCCATTTCCATCCACGAATACAGGTGCTAAATTTATTCCATCGTTCTCTGATGGACTATTAACCGAATTAAACTTATCAAATCTAATCGTTGAACTTGTTCCTGTTATATGTAATTCTTCCTGAGGAGAAGTAGTGCCAATACCCACTTGAGCATAACAAAGAGAACTAAGAAAAATTAGAATTAATATGTTGTAAACTCTTTTCATATTTCTTGCTAAACAAACGTATTAATGCAACCTAAAAAAAACTAAATCATGTCCAGTGGCAAATTCAACATAAGTGCTTTTAGATGTAGTCCCAAATCCTCCTGGAGCAATTATATCTGACCAAAC
>SMXJ01000164.1 GCA_004356305.1 Bacteroidota bacterium
AAGATTACAAACTTGGAACTCACAAAGAGCTTCCAAATAGTGAGTCAGGTTTTAAGCAATTGCTTAGCCAGGCGAGGAAGGATCATGGCAAAGAGCTCAACGGGATCATCATATGCTTTGAGCATACTGGTTTGTATTCCCTTCCACTTTCGGTGTTCCTAACTCAAAAAAAAATTTCATTCACAATGGTGTCAGGACTTGAAATCAAAAAGTCATTGGGAATGGCAAGAGGCAAGAGCGACAAAATTGATGCCTATCAAATAGCCAGATATGCTTATCTGAGAAGGGAAGAAATAAAAGAGTTTGAACTGCCATCAGAAGAAATTTTGAAACTGAAAGGATTACTTTCCTTAAGAGAAAGAATGGTAAAACACCGCATGGCTTACCTTGGACACCTGAAGGAATTAAAATCTTTTTATAAAAAGGGTAAAAAATCATTATTGATTAAGTCCCAGGAGCAACTGATCAAAGATCTTTCAAAACAGATAGATAATCTTGAAAAAGAAATGTTAGAGACCATTAAGAATGATCCGGAATTGAAAAGATTATATTCTCTGGTCACCTCCGTTAAAGGAGTAGGACTTGTGGTAGGGATCACCTTTTTGGTTTATACAAATGCGTTTACCGCATTTGAAACTTGGAGAAAATTTGCCACCTATGCCGGAATAGCTCCTTTTCCAGATGAATCAGGGACTAGTCGTAATAAACCAAAGAAAGTAAGCCATATGGCTAATAAACGAATCAAAACACTACTTTCAAATTCAGCATCAACTAGCATAATACATAATCCTGAAATGAGGATATATTATGAAAAAAGAATTAAGGAAGGGAAAAGTACTATGTCAACTCAAAATATCATTAGAAACAAAATAGTATCAAGAGTCTTCGCCGTCGTTAAAAGAGGCACACCTTATGTGGACACTCTGGGCTACGCTTAAAATAATTGAACTATTTTTATATAGAAAACTTGTTTTTACCTTAGAATACAGGCAGGTGCAGTAGCTGGAAAAAAGCCCAAGTTGGGAAACAAAATGGAGTTATTAGAGGTGCCCAAAAGAGCAAATTCCATAACTCCAACAATTTCATTTTCCTGTTGTAGCGGAATTATTGCAATAAATGTTGGCAGTGCCTCGCCCAACCCCGAGGTGATGGTGACGTACTCTTTTGGACTTAGAGACTTTTGTCGTACACCTCCTTTGATGCTGCCAATTCCTTATCCAATTCTTCTATTCGTTCTAAATATTCTCTTTCTTTTCGTGTCATTTCTTCCTGGGTAGCTTGCATTTCTTCCATATTTTGTCGCATTTCTTCTTCTTGAGCATGAAGCTGTTCTCCCAACTGTTGTGATTTTTCAAGCAATTCTTTTGTGTTCATGTTAATTTTGTTACTCGAGATGAATGAGGCAAGGGCTTCTGATAATTTCTCCACAAAATCAGTTTCATGTTGCTCTAGTTCATTGAAAGAAGCGATTTCGATTACCCCTTGTACATTTCCCTCATAAATTAGTGGAACAATTAATATGCATTTTGGTGTCGACCCACCCAAACCCGAGGTAATGTTAATATAGGATTCCGGAACTTCTTTGAGGTAGATTCGTTCTTTCTCCAGGTAGCACTGACCGATCAACCCTTGTCCTATTTCAATTTTCTTTTTTAAAAATTTATTTCTGTCAAAAGCATAGCAGGATTTTAGTTCAATATATTTTTCTCCAAACTCTTGATTTTTATCCTCCTCCACAATATATAATCCAACCTGATTTACATGCATGAAATTCACAACCGCAGAAACCAGATGACGGTAAAAATTATTATCGATATTCCCTCTCATCAAACTACCAATCTCAGATATACCCTGAGCTATCCAGTTTCTTTTTTCTTCAGCTTCATTTGCCACCTTGTTCTTTTCCAGCGTATTGACAAGCTTTTCCTGCTGCTCTTCCATTAATTTATTTCTATCTTGAATATCTCTTAACAGTTTTTTACTGCTCTTGTCAGTCATCAAATTTTTATATTGAAGCAAGTACATACAGAACAATAGCGTCGCAATTGAAAAGGTATAAGTAGTGATAGTGAATACTATCTCCCTGAAAATGCCACTATCCATCTCAATGCTTAAAAACTCATTTGTCAATGGTTGGGCCACTAAAATTAAAAACGTAATTGTCAGTGCGGAAATCAGCAACCTTTTTTCCCGGATATCAATATAGATCCATGGTAAAACTGCAACAACAAACTGCCCAATATAAATAGATACAATTAACATTTCTCCCGGCTGAACGATGTAACCATGATAGATCGCTACATCCAAACTGATCACAAGGCTTAATACAAATCTGGAAAGATTAACAAATTGTAAATAGTTGAGTAAAAGAATGACAGTGCTGCCAACGAATAGTAAAATACATATATTGACAAGTTGTGGAGCCAAATAGGCAGAAATTGAACCGTATATTACACCGGTCATCAGAAATATGAAGGCAATAATATTGGAAATTCTAACTACGGCAATTTTATAATCCTCTTCTATCTCTTGTGTGCCAAGATTGTAAATTTTATAAACAATGGGTATCATAATGACAAGTCACTTAAAAATCAAAAAAATAGTTACGCTAAATAAAATTTAAACCGGACGGAATGTAGGAAATATAGAATTAAAAAAACACGAAACTTTACGATATTCATACTAGCGTATTTTAAAATAATTATTCTAAAATGAATTATTAGAGGTCCCCTAAAGAAACAAATGGATCGATTGCCAGTAAGGCTGCCTTGTAGATTACCGAGTTCCTCTTTCTCAGGGGTCACTCAAAGAGGGCGTTGAAAAACCAATAAACTAAAATCTTTTTCATATGAAGACAATAAGGTGAACCGGTATAATTGGAAAGGGTCGCGGAAATATTTTCATATCTTTTTATAACTCCTTCTTCTTCTGTCATAGTGTCCACGATTATTCCATCGACTATTAGGCTTAATTTTTAATTGAATTTATATCAACGACATCTTTTTCTTAATATTTTACCATGTGTTGGCTCACATTGGCAACTATCAAATCAGGTTATTTTTTTATTTTGCATAAAGTAATTAACATTTTCTCTATGTCCGTTGCGAGTTTTCCCCTTACTGTTTCTTTGCGTGAAATTGAATTATGTGATGTTTCACGCATAGTTCGCAAAGATTTTCGCAAAAAGTGCAAAGCTTAAATTACTAGTCATAAAACAACAAATTTGTAAACTGACAAATGAAAATAGCCCAAATAGGCGACAATCAATTCACTCAGCACACTTCCTGTAACAATAAAATTTTTTTCATTAGTGTGGTTTTCTTACGCTGAAACTTCAATATTTACAATAATGTCTGAATTTGAAAAATTACAAACATAAAAAATGCATCAAAAGCTCTTTTCATGTGTAATTTTGAGTTTCAAATTGAAAACGAATGGAATATCCCTCTAAACTTATTGAAGATGCAGTGAACGAAATTTCGAAGCTTCCCGGGATAGGAAAAAAGACAGCATTAAGATTAGCATTACACTTATTGAAGCAGGAAGAACCCGTGACAGAAAGTTTAAGTTCAGCTTTGATAAATCTCAGGCAAAAAACAAAATATTGTAAAATATGCCACGTAATTTCCGATTCCGAAGATTGCACCTGTGAATCCATCAGAAAAGACGCTTCGTTGCTTTGTGTCGTAGAAGATACACCTGATGTAATCGCGATTCAAAATACGGCCCAATATTATGGGTATTTTCACGTTTTAGGAGGGATAATTTCTCCAATAGAGGGGATTGGCCCCGGTGAATTAAATATTGAAAGCTTAATCGAAAGAGTAAAAAGATCTGAAGGATCCATAGCTGAAGTCATCCTCGCGTTGAGCCCAACCATGGAAGGGGATACTACTTCATTCTATATTGCACGGAAACTTGAACCGTGTAAAGTAAAAATCACCACTATTGCCCGTGGGGTTCCCATAGGTGGTGAATTGGAATATACCGATGAAATAACCTTAGGTCGAAGTATAGTACAGCGACTTATTTATGATATAACGAGTGATTAGAATGATGAGAATGAAAATCAGATACCTCATTACATGCGCCTTAAGTTTGCTGTTGATATTAAGCCTGGTGCCAATTTCCAGTACTTTTGCCCAGTATGATGAATATGAAAAAGGCCAGAAACTTAAATATCTAGACCTTGGCATCAAACAATATGAAAATGGCCAATACAATGAAGCTGATGAATCCTTCAGGCAGGTATTGGAAACCGTAAAAGTTTTACCTGCTGAGATTTGTTTTTATTTTGGAGTCAATTCATTTTACCTGGATAAATATAAACAGAGTATTAATTGGCTCAATAAATATATGGCATTGAAAGGAACCTCCGGGCAGTTTTTTGATGAATGTACCAGGTACCTTGAAAAATCTGAAGAAAAATATCTACTGGCATCAACTAGCCAAGAAAATGAGGTGTACGATCCCGGTGAAGCGGTGGATTATACTATAATGCCAAAAATCGATTGTGGCCCATCAGGAAAAGTAGTCTGCCCGGTGTGCAAAGGTCAAACTGTAATTATAAAAAGAGGCGCCATGAGCTTAGAATACAAATCTTGCCCATATTGCGATAACCATGGCAATCTGTCCTGCGATAATTATAATCTACTTATTCAGGGCGAGCTAAAACCCAAGAGTGAACGAACATTGAATTAATTTTTCGCAGCGTTCGTATTGATTGATATTTTTTTATTGGGTAGTTCCGATTTATTTTTGCGATTCGAGAAACAAAACTTCAACAATGATTATATCATAAACTATAAGGGTCGAAATAAAATGAGGGAACTGATATGTTAAAAAATGAGTATAACCCACTTTTTATTCATGGGAAAAATCCATGGATTCTACTTCTTTCTTTAATTGGGATTAGCCTGGGAGGAGTTTTTTTAATTGGTAATGTACTTGCTTTTATTACCGGTATGGTGATGTCGGGAATTGGAATGGAGGAGCTTATTCAGATTTTAGGGAATCCAATGGCTTATCCAGAACAGCGGTCAATGTATCTTATGGTACAGGGAATGGCCTCCATCGGCGGTTTTATTATTGCCCCTTTAATTTTTTATTACACAATTGTCAAAGGAAATTTAATTAAGGATTTTATTGATATTCCGTCAAATATTTTAACGATGGTTTTGATTACTTTCATCATCGTGTTTTCATTTATGGTGACAAATACGGTGTTCATCGACTGGAATGCGAGCATTAAACTACCTGAGATTTTTGGCGGATTTGAACAGTGGGCAAAAGGGCTTGAAGATTCCATGAAAATAATAACAGAATATCTTACCGAATTTGATACCACCGGATATTTTATACTGACGATTTTTGTAATTGCGGTTATTCCGGGGGTTGGTGAGGAATTACTTTTTCGGGGTTTTCTACAAAATATATTAAGACGGATATTTAAAAACGACCATGTTGCTATCTGGATTGCAGCCATACTTTTCAGCGCGATTCATTTCCAGTTTTATGGATTTATCCCCAGAATGCTGTTAGGGGCATTATTTGGCTATTTGTACCTGTGGTCAGGAAATCTGCTTATTCCGATTATTGCGCATTTTATTAATAATAGCGTATCTCTGATTGCTTTGTATATTTATCAAAAAGGACTGACAGATATTGATGTTGAATCAACAGAAGCGTTGCCGACTATGTATATTTTAATATTTTCTGCTTTATTTGTAGTGACGCTCGTGTATTTTAAAAACAACTTAGCTAAGATCAATTCGCATGAAAGACTGGACCATCGTATATAAAGCATCTATCAGCTCTAGAGCAGAAATTGTAAAAGGAGTCTTAAAAGACCGTGATATTGAAGCCGTGATTGTGAATAAAAAAGATTCTACTGTTCATATTAGTCATGGTCAGATTGAAGTACTTGTACCTAACGATCACCTTTTAAAAGCTATTAAAATTGTTAAGGATGATATTACATTTGAATAAATACAACAATCTTACACAACGTGTAATTGTTGCGATTCTGGGTGCGATTATCATCATATCTGCAATTTACTGGCAATCATGGAGCTATTTTGCGATATTTTTAATCATAGTACTTCTTTCCATTCGGGAGTTCTATAAATTGGTTGGAATTGACGGGCACCTTCCACTTACTTTTTGGGGATCTTTGACAGGTATTCTCATCTATTCCTTTACTTTTTTCGTACAGATGGATCTTATTAAGCCAGATATATTTTACCTTGTTTTTCCATTTGGATCGATTATCTATTTTATAAAACTTTATAAAAAATCAGAGATCAAACCCTTTACCAATATCGCATATACATTCCTTGGTATTTTGTATGTGGCGATTCCATTTTCCCTTCTTCATGTCATTGCGTTTTGTACTGGTAAGTACCAGTTTGAATTGGTTACCGGTATTTTATTACTAACATGGGCAAGTGATACCGGCGGATATTTTGCTGGCACACTATTTGGCAAAACGAAGCTTTTCCTGCGTATCTCCCCAAAAAAATCATGGGAAGGATTTGTCGGCGGCGCTGTACTTACTTTTGCCATAGCATTTCTCATTTCCGTCTATGTGGATATTTTACCAATGTGGAAATGGATGACCATCGGAATACTTACTGTAATTGCCGGTACGTATGGCGATTTGGTAGAATCATTATTTAAAAGAGGCATTAATATTAAAGATTCCGGTGAATCCCTTCCCGGTCATGGAGGATTTCTTGATAGATTTGATGCACTCCTATTATCCTTACCTTTTATTGCCGCATTTCTAAAGCTTTTTTAGATATTAATATTCAGAGTCTGACCTATATCTAATTAAAAATTTTATAATTTAGGGTCTGATTATCAGTCAAGAATTATATTTTTTTGAAATGGGATATATCGAACCTGCTCCAATAAAAGACAAGGAAAATCCTTTTGAATCCATGATGTCCAGATTTAAAATCGCCTCTGAGCATCTCGGACTTAACGAAGAAATTTACAATGTATTGAAATCACCAGACAAGCAGGTGATCATAAATATTCCAATCACAATGGATGATGGATCCATTCGAGTTTTTGAGGCCTATCGGGTGATTCATAATAATGTTTTGGGCCCATCAAAAGGAGGGGTTCGGTTTGACCCTCATGTCAATCTCGATGAAGTGAAAGCCCTTGCCGCATGGATGACTTGGAAATGTGCTGTTGCTGACATCCCATTTGGGGGCGCCAAAGGTGGTATTTGTTGTAACCCAAGACAAATGTCCTCAGGTGAAATTGAAAGACTGACACGCGCTTACACTACATCGTTGAACGATGTATTTGGCCCGGACACAGATATTCCTGCTCCTGATATGGGTACAGGCCAAAGAGAGATGGGCTGGATGATGGATCAATATTCACGAAATCGTGGTATGACCATTAATGGAGTGGTGACTGGAAAACCTGGGGTTTTGGGTGGGTCTGCAGGCCGGGTAGAGGCCACAGGACGTGGTGTAATGGTATCCACACTTTCTGCGTTAGCAAAACTTGAAATTAATCCATATAATTGCACGATTGCTGTCCAGGGATTTGGCAATGTGGGCTCCCATGCTGCACAACTTCTGGCAGAACGAGGCGCCAAGGTTATTGCGATAAGTGATATTACCGGAGCTTACTACAATAAAGATGGAATTGATATAGAAAAGGCGATAAATTATCGTCTGGATAACAGAGGATCATTAGATAATTTTGATGGCGCTGAAAAGATGGATCACGCGGATGAATTATTGACATTGGAACTTGATGTGTTGGTGCCGGCAGCCCTGGAAGATGTAATCACTAAGAAAAACGCGAATAAAATAAAAGCCAGGCTTATCATAGAAGGAGCAAACGGACCAACCTCAGCCAAAGCTGATGATATTATCGCTGAAAAAGGCATTTTGGTTGTTCCCGATATACTAGCTAATGCAGGCGGCGTCACAGTCTCCTATTTCGAATGGGTTCAAAACAGAATTGGGTACAAGTGGACTAAAGAAAGAGTCAATCGCCGCTCAGATCGTATTATGCGTAATGCTTTTGGAAATGTGTACAATACATCACTTAAATTTAATGTTACGTTGCGAATCGCAGCTTATATAGTTGCCATCGACAAGGTTGCCAAGGCATATAGTTATCGGGGAGGATTTTAGAATTTTAATAGGTAATATGAGTATTCATAAAGAAGGAAGGTCATTTTTAACTATTTTATTCATCGTTCTGTTGCTATTAAATATTAGCTTTAATTATTTCGGCATTCCGGAAACCTATCTCTATTTATCTTATTTAGTCAGCAGTATCGTTTTCTTGTTGGTGCTACAGTTTTTCAGAGATCCCTCCATAAAAATTGATGAAAATGCAAGCCATGTACTTGCTCCGGCCGATGGTAAAATAGTGGTAATCGAAGAAACAGAAGAAACGGAGTATCTCCATGAAAAAAGAATACAAATTTCTATTTTCATGTCGCCGCTCAATGTACACATAAATCGTAATCCTGTCGGCGGTATTGTGAAGTACTTTAAGTACCATCCTGGTAAATATCTCGTGGCGTGGCATCCAAAATCGAGTATTAAAAATGAACGTACTACCATCGTTTATGAACTTAGCGATGGACTTCAAATTCTAACCAGGCAGATTGCCGGAGCCGTGGCAAGAAGGATAAAATACTACATTCAGGAAAATGATAAAGTCGCGCAAGGCCAAGAATTTGGCTTCATTAAATTCGGATCCCGGGTAGATGTATTTATCCCACTCGATGCTAAAATCAATGTGAAAGTGGATCAACATACCAGGGGAGGGAGAACGGTGCTTGCTGAATTAAAATCCTCAAATTAGATTGATTATATAATTCACTACATGTCTGTGGTGATTCTGTTTGCTATTCGCTTTACTCCAACATTTATAAATTCAAAAATTTACTTTAAACACCGGTGATCATAGTTTCTGAACTCAGTAAATTGAAAGATTTGCAGTTTGCTAAAGCCCATGCCGATAGTTAATTTTTCTGACATTGGGTAGGGGTTTACAGGTTCAAAGGTTCAGGGGTTTATGATTGAATGTGATCAGAGAAGTTTCTTGCCAAACTTTATTGAGTCTCAAAAGATATTCTTTAAAACTTTAAGCCAGCGATTGTTTGCTCTTTCCCTGTGAATTTACGGAGCTCTGAGTTTGCTTTCCAGCATTTTAGACCTTCTGATTTCTCCCAATTATCAAGTAAAGTATAGCACCCAGTATTGGAAGCAAAATGATCAAAAGAATCCACACAATCTTATCGTAATTTTTAAACTCACCTTTCACACAATCGATGAGCGACCACAGCCAAAGTATACCAGGAAGAATGAATATAATCAATATTTCTAGTCCGCCTATGCCTCCAATAAATAAAAAAGTACTGTTCATGTTTATAAATTTTTTTTAGGAAAGATAGCGATTATTCGATAAAAAATTTGGTTTATTTTCCGGACTTAATTTTACAAAATTGAATCTCAATTAAGCAATTTTACCGCTTCAATTCCAGAATCTAAAGCCTCAAATAAAAGCGGCAATCTTCCATTGTCGACACCTGCATAGACCAGATTGGGATTTGATCTGAGTTCGTTCCCATCTTTAAATAAATACCCTGGTTTAGGGATTGGCATGGCGTGCCCCATTTGTTTGATGATAACTTTTTCCACCTGGTTTTTAAGTGATCTGCCGAAGTACTTGTCCAGGTGAGTAAGTGTCTGATCAATGAAGGTCTGTTTTCGCTTTTCGATCAGTGACATCATCTCCCTTTCTTCAGGCAAAAAGCAGTAATAAACAGTTAATACCCTTTTATCCTCAGAAGCGGGGTATTGTGCTTTCGAGTCCACAAATCCAAGTAGGGCATTGTCTTTGGAAATAATTTCATTTTGCCAGAAGGCGCTACTTTTCCATGATGTATTAAAAATAAAATTAACTACCACCCATGGGGCATATTCCGTTTTTTGAAATAAATGATAATCCGAAGGAAAAATATATTTCAAGGTATGTTTATGGCCGGCATATATAATTTTAGTGCAGTTCACTTTTGTGATTTCTTTTTTGATTGCATCTACGACCTCCACTTCAAAACCTCGGTTATTTTCTTTAATCATCTTCACCAGATGTGAAGTTGCTACCTTGTCCTTTGGTAATTTGTCATGTATTTTATGTATAAAATAAACGTTGCCTTCAGGAGGAGAAAAGAGTTCAACAGGCTGGGTAAAATATGGTCTGCAAGCAAAATAATGAATTCCCGCCAGGGCTGAAACTGTATTTGCTCCTGCTCCGAAATCATCTTTCATATGGTAATCTAAACCTTCTAAAAACTCATGGGAAATAGCGATCTTTTCTTGCAACCAACTAAGAAATGAGATATCACTAAGCTTTTTGTAGTCTTCATGAATAAGCCTTGTTGGCATGGGCATTTTACCCACATACGATTGCATCAATTCTAAAAATGGCGCTTTCTCCGTTACCTCAGGCAAGACATCTTTTCTGAATCCGTCATAGGCAAAAGTCTGACTTTCTTTGTTCTTGGGAATAAGGTACTGTTTATCAACAAATTTCCATGAATCTGAAAAGGATTCATAATCCACAATATCCAGCTCCTCCAGCATTTTCAATGTTTCCTTTCCATAATACGACGGATAAGACAAGTCGTAATGCGCGCCATGACAAAGAGGGATTTTACTATGAATGCTACCTGAAGAGCTCCCACCAAGAGAATCTGAAAGTTCGAACAGCAAGAATTCCTTGTCTTTGAGTTTATAGGCTGCGCTCATCCCGGCTATGCCTCCACCAACAATCAGATATTCCGTAGTTAGTTTTTTGGAAATGGGAAATTGCCGACTTTCAAAAGCCAAATGGCCGATTGACATATCATTTTTGAATTCGATATCAAAGTCATTTGATACTTCACAACCCTCGACAAGCAACGCCGCCAAACTCAATGAGCTGAATTGTATGAAGTCTCTGCGTTTCATTGGTCAAGGTTTGTCTTTTCTAGTGGGTGTAAAGAAATCGATTCTTCTTTTGGAAAATTGGCCGGTACCGGATAGGTTGTATTACCCGTAGCCAACCATTCTGTTGCACGAATCATAGTTGTTTGAAAACCAATACATCGGAATCTATCAGGATATTTTTCATCTTTCCAGAGATGCCCCATACTTGAATTATACACCAATCCTGTCCCATATTTTATGGTCCATTCTACCGGCCAGTTTTTGTTGGTAGTAGAATCATGTGCATAGGAGAGAATACTTAAATTTTTGGCTGGTCCCCGGGCATATTTGTAGAGCTCCATTGATGGTGTCAGCCATTTTTCAGGAAATCCTTTGTTAATTGGGTGATCCTTATATTTCTGGATAAGAGCATCAAATCGTGGGCCATGAAATGTATTTAAGCCACTACCTACAGGAATGCTTATTACATTTCCCAGACTATCTATCTCTAGTGCAATACCTGCGTCTTTAGAACGCCAGCCCATGCCAATCATCAGGTCATATTCTTTCCAGTGACTAAAGGCATTATTTGCAGAATGCAAAATGTACAGCC
>SMXJ01000165.1 GCA_004356305.1 Bacteroidota bacterium
AGGAGGGCATAATATTATATTGATCGGGCCTCCGGGAAGTGGCAAGACCATGTTGGCAAAACGGCTACCGTCTATATTACCGCCGCTAAGTTTAACCGAAGCGTTGGAAACCACAAAAATTCATAGCGTTGCTGGAAGAACTTTACGAAAAGGAGGTGTGATTACCTCCCGGCCGTTTAGGAGTCCACATCATACAATTTCAGATGTCGCATTGGTAGGGGGTGGGCAATACCCTCAGCCGGGAGAGATATCCTTAGCTCACAATGGCGTATTGTTCCTGGATGAGCTTCCTGAGTTTAAGCGCAGTGTCCTTGAAGTGATGCGGCAACCCTTGGAAGATAGAGACGTCACCATATCCCGTGCCCGATTTACCGTCACCTATCCTGCCAGTTTTATGTTGGTGGCAAGTATGAATCCCAGCCCGAGTGGCTATTTCAACGATCCAGACGCTCCGCTCGTTTCCTCTCCACAGGAGATGCAACGGTATTTAGGCAAGATATCGGGGCCTTTGTTAGATCGCATTGATATTCACATAGAAGTAACTCCTGTCCCCTTCGAAAAACTGAGTGATGAAAGAAAAGGTGAGCATAGTCTTATAATAAGGGAGCGTGTGACCAAAGCCCGTAATATCCAGACCGAACGTTTCTCAAAATTTGAAAACATCCATTACAACGCCCAGATGGGAGTAAAGCAGATCAGATCGTTTTGTAAGTTGGATAAGGCTTCTCTGGAATTGCTCAAAAATGCCATGGAACGATTGAATCTTTCAGCCAGGGCTTACGATCGTATTCTTAAAGTTTCCCGAACGATTGCCGATCTGGAAGCTTCAGAAAATATCATCGGCAATCATATATCCGAAGCCATTCAGTATAGAAGCCTGGACAGGGATGGGTGGTTGGGGTGAACACCTTATGCGGTTGAATCTTTCGGGGACACGAGTAACAGACTCGCGCCAGCGCAGGGTAGCATACCATTCATGAATAAACAGTACATCCGCCAAACTATCTTTCCGCCATTTTCCTGCAATACAAAAATCCCGACGGCATGAAATCCCCTAGGCCATCGGGATCATTGAAAAAATAGACGAATGTTTTACTTTTTATTTATGCTCGATAATTTGAATGCGATCCTCGGGGTCACCACCAAAAGTGCCGCGCAATCCCCAGTCAGGATCTGCCTCCAATTCCTGTCCATTCTGAATATGGCCATGTAATGCTATGGTATATGTTGTACCATCGGCAACCAGGGGTATATACATGTGATCAGACAAGTAGAAGTATCCTCGCAGCCCGTCGTTACCAACATACCTGTCGGAAGTGGTAACGTAGTCCACACCATTCACACGAACGACTACTCCATATAATTTGGTATCATGCCGTACGTCGTAAGTAGGAGGATCGATATCATCGGCTCCATTAATAGTAGCCCCAACCCTGTAACTCATTTCCAGCAATACGTCCTGAGTGGGTGTTACCACATAGGTGTAAAATGCTGAGGTGACCGCTATTCCATAAGGTACTAATGTCTCGCACATCTCCACGCTGGAGAAATTCTTGGCATTGGTCTTTACGTTATTTAGTGCACTGTATGACGTTTGCACACCCAGTGAACCGTCTGAAACCACCCGTAATTTTACTGGATAATCGACACCTGGGTTATTAGCCAAGTTCAAATCGGCTATGGTAAATGCTCCGCCGTTTTGTAATGTAAGTTGTTCGGTATTATCTTCATAAATTGAGAACCCATCACTGGTTTCTTTATTGGCAACTAGCGTATAACTCGGACTGCCTGAATTACCAGGGGTTAGTAAAATTTCGGCGTCAAAATTCCTGTTTTCGACGATTAGTTCAGGTACTTCAGTTCTAATCCCGTAAACATGCAGTTCACCGTCGGGGGTATCGGTTCCTAGACCTATAAAACCATCGTTGGTAACTACCACAGGAATGCCATTCCTATCGGGTTCTATGGCGTATATGAGATCGTCACCGTTCCCGTTCTGTCCACGGGTCCATAAATTATCGCCCAAAGCGATCCATTTTGACCTTAGGTCATCCCAGTAATAAAAGCCTCTTCCCGCATAAGGTGTGGTATTGTCTAAAAAGACAAGTAATCCTTCCTGATCGGTAGCAGGATCTACCGAAGGAAAATTAGTCAACCTTGGGATTAATATTCCATCCGTACCTGTGGGAGTGCCTGGATTAACAGCATCAATATCCAATAAAGACTTCGGATCTTGGTGGCCAACAGATACTTGAGCCATGCCTGAAAGGAAACAGAAACCGATTAGATATGTAAGTATTACTTTATTCATGATATACGGCTTTAAATCAATTATACTAATGTGAAAGTCGGTTTTGAGCCACTACATTTAATAATGATGAAGAATTTGCATACGGTCTCTGGGATCTCCTCCAAACGTACCACGTATGCCAACTTCGGGGGGCTCATCTCCGTCTTCCCAGTCGTTTTGCACGTAACCATGAATGGTAATGGTGTAGGTTGAACCGTCGGCTACCAAAGGAATAAACAATTGATCGGACGGGAAAAAGGTCCCGTGCAGACCATTGTTCCCAATGAATGGAGAGGATTTGAATGTGTAATCAACACCATCAAGTCGTACCAATGTGCCGTACATTTTCGTATTATGTCTTCCGTCTATATTTGTATTGGTAGTATTATAGTCTGAAAAGCGTGCACTTAAATGATAGCTAATTTCCAGCAAGAGATCCTGAGTTGGTGTTACGGTGTATGTATAAAGCGCTGCAGTGAAAACAGTCTCGCCCGCGACATCGGTTTCTGCAAAGGACTCCGTGGCAAAATTCGTTGCATTTACCTTTAGGTCGTCTAATATACTGTACGAACTAGTTGTCTTCAAGGTGCCGTCTGCCTCTACATATACCGAAGCCGGATACTCAATTCCAGGGTTTTTAGTACTTCTTAGATCTTCCAAACGTAATTCACCTCCGACTTTTAGTTGTAATTGTTCGTTATTGTCCTCATATATCATAAACCCTTCCGTAGCGTTGCTGTTTGCAACTAGGGTATATTCAGGACTGTTGGGTCCTCCCGGTCTTAATAGTATTTCAACTTCGTCGTCGAAGCTCTCAACGGTAAGTTCGATTATTGTATTGACCGGTCCATTTCGCCGACTATAAATGTGAAGTTCGCTTTCCGGGGTGTCCGTTCCAATTCCGGTAAATCCGTCCGTATCTTTAATCACAACAGGATTAGTTCCATTGGCGTCCATAGCGTACATAATATCATCCGTATTAGCATTTTTCGCTTTTCCCCATAGCTTTTCACCTATGGGCTGCCATGCATTATTATCGTTATTCCAATAGTAGTACCCTTTGCCGGCAAATGCGGCTGCGTTATTCATATAAATTACCATTCCATGTTGGTCTACGGTCGGATCGATTGTAGGAAATGAAGTTAGTCGTGGGATTAAGATTCCATCGGTTGGTTCAGGATCTGCTGGATCAGCAACTGTAATATCTAACAGCGCTTTCGGACTTGTGTTGTTTATTCCAATTTGAGCGAAAGCGCCAAACGAAATTGTACAGGCAATGAGTACAATGAGAACGGGGGCAAATGTTTTCATAAGCAGTTGTTGATTTGTGAGATAAAAACAAATTTAATAGGAAATTTCCTACATATCCAAATTTTTATGATTCAATTATCCGTTTATTCGATATATTGTTTATTATAATCGATAAACGTCATATTGATATGAGTAAATACTTCAAAATAAATCCAGGTATAATTTTAACACCATGTTCGGGTCGGAATTATATATACTACGTGCTCATTTTTTACCCATTCCTGTTTCACTTTGCAAGATTATGGTAACCTGTCATCGATATCAGAAACTTCGATTAGATGTTTGAGCATTTTTTTCTATGATCAAAGAAATAGTAGATAAGAATAAATCACTTAAACGGTTTTATATTGCACTTTGACTAATTAATAATGAATTAGTTGCGGAGATATAGATAAAGGCATATTTTTAATGAACTAGTCACAATAACAAAACAAATCACAAAATCATGAAAACAAATAATTCGCATTCGAGAAGAAAATTTCTCGGAGCGTTGACAACTGGGGCTATGGTTGCAGGTTTTTCTCTTATACCTGAACCTATTCAAGCCAAAATCAATTCCGGAAATTTTGATTTTAAATTAGATGATCTTGCAAAGGGAGAAGAACTGGACAAAGCACTAAAAGAATTAGGAAAAAAAGCCCATCCGGTGGCGTATGACATATCTCAGGCAAATGCATGGGGACTAATTTGGTCTAATATCTATTATTTAACAAATGATGAAACAGGTACTCCCGCAGAGGAGATCGGTATTTTAAATGTTCTCAGACATCACGGGATGTTTTTTGGATTGAATGATGATACGATCAGCAAATATAAACTAGGTGAGTTTTTTGGACATGATGATCCCATTACGAAGGCTCCTATGGTAAGGAACCCATATTATGAGCCGGAAGATGGTGTTTTCCCTCTTCCCGGGCTTGACGGTATTAAAGGACTTCAGGAAAAAGGCACTCTGTTCTGTATATGTGATATGGCACGGAAAGTGTATGCTCAATTTGTGGGTGAGAAAATGGGTGTTGCTAAAGAAGAGGTGTATGAAGATTTTGTTGCGGGAACCCTTCCCGGAATTGAGCCTGCTCCATCTGGAGTATGGGTATTAGGACGATTAGCCGAGTACAACATTGCATATATCGATGCTAGTGTGGGGTAATTCTCTTGTTTTCATGTTAAAGGGATAATTCCTCATCCAAAAAAAAGTTAATACCCTTCATCTCAAATTTCTAAAACAATTCAGTATGAAATTTGAGATGAAGGGTATTGTTGATTTTTTTTGTTTGGCCATCGCATTAGCATTGCTTGTTTTAAGGTAGCGAGTTGCCTATTTTCAAGTGACCAAAAAATGAAAAAAGTCAGATTATTCCGGTTCGGAAATCACCTAAAAATCTCCTAATTTATTTCATTTAACATGATTTTAAGGTAACTGCTGTTTGTCAGTTGTATATTTAAAATCTAACTTAAGAAAACAAACTATCGAAAAATGTATTCAAGAAAATTCACAAATATTTTAGTAATCACCTTAGCCATAGTAACCTTTGGTTTTATTGGGTGTAACAATGAAAAGACAAATTCTGAAGAAAGCGCGAGGCTATCCATAGAATTCGAAAAATATGAACTGGCAAATGGTCTGGATGTAGTGTTGCATCAGGACAAAAGTGATCCTATTGTATCCTTGGCTATACAATATGGTGTAGGTTCTAATCGTGAAAAACCCGGACGCACCGGGTTTGCTCATTTGTTTGAGCATATGTTATTTCAGGAGTCTGAGAATGTGGGCCAGGATCAATTCTTTAAGAAGATACAGGACGCCGGGGGAACTCTCAATGGGGGAACATGGAAGGATGGGACTATCTATTATGAGATCGTACCAAATAATGCATTGGAAACCATTATGTGGATGGAAAGTGACCGCATGGGATATATGATCAATACGGTGACCGAATCTTCTTTTTATAACCAACAGGAAGTGGTGCAAAATGAAAAGCGTCAACGCGTAGATAATAATCCCTATGGGCACACCAATTGGGTGCTGGATAAAAACTTATATCCGGAAGGACATCCATACAACTGGCAGGTAATAGGTGAATTGGCCGATCTGCAACAAGCAACTGTAGAAGATGTTAAAGAGTTTTACGATAAATTCTATGGGCCTAACAATGCAACCTTGGTATTGGCAGGTGATTTCGAAACTGAAGAAGCAAAGGCATTGATCGAAAAATATTTTGGAGAAATAAAAAGGCGTCAGGAAGTGGTGAAATTAGAGCCACAACGCGTGACTATTTCAGAAACAAAACGGCTGTATCACGAAGACAACTTTGCCACCACAGCTCAATTGAATATGGTTTGGCCTACGCTGGAACAATATACAGACGACGCTTATGCGCTCGATTTTCTGGCTGAAATTTTAACCAGTGGGAAAAAGGCACCTTTATATAGAGTACTCGAGAAAGAGAAAGAGTTGACTTCACGATTTTTCGGATATAATAACTCTCAGGAAATAGCAGGCGAGTTTCATATTCAGGTAACAGCCAATGACGGTAAAAGCTTAAATGACGTTGAAAAGGGAATTTTTGAAGCCTTTACTTTATTTGAAAAAGAGGGTGTGACCGATAGAGATGTGGAACGTGTTAAAGCCGGACTCGAAACCCAGTTTTATAACGGGATAAGTAGCGTACTGGGAAAATCGTTCCAATTGTCGCAGTATAATGTTTTTGCCGGAGACCCCGGTTTTATTGAGCAAGATATAGAGAACATAAAGAAAGTGACCAAAGAGGATGTGATGCGAGTGTATGACCAATACATCAAGGACATGCCTTATGTAATTACAAGTTTTGTGCCCAAAGGTAAGCTGGAACTAATAGCAGAAAACTCTACCAAAGCGAATGTAATAGAAGAAGAGATCAAAGAAAATGTTGATAAAACGGTGGAGGATTCAAATGAGGAGATCGCCAAAACACCCTCCAATTTTGACCGATCTGTAGAACCCACACAAGGCCCGGCACCGGCATTGAATATTCCGTACAGTTGGAGAACCGAATTATCCAACGGAATGAAAATTTATGGAATTGAACAAAATGAGATCCCCACAGTTAATTTCAGCCTTATAATTGAAGGGGGGCATTTATTGGACGATATGAATAACAATGGCGTTGCCAATTTAATGACCGATATTATGATGGAAGGAACCGCTAACAAAACTCCTTTAGAACTGGAAGAAGAAATAGAAATGTTGGGTGCCAATATCAATATGTACACCACTCGCGAGTCGATCGTACTCCAGGTGAATACTTTGGTGCGTAATTATCGGGCAACCATGGAATTAGTAGAAGAGATTCTATTGGAACCACGTTGGGACGAAGAAGAGTTTGGCCGGATTAAGACCTCAACTATCAACCAGATCAAACGTTCTGCCGCTAATCCAAATGCGGTTGCTAACAAGGTATATAACAAATTGCTCTATGGAAAAGACCATATCTTTAGTTATCCTACTATTGGTACCGTATCGTCTGTAGAAGCTATTACGATGGGTGACCTAAAGAGCTTTTACAATAAGAATTTCTCGCCCTCTGTAACGCGTTTTCATATTGTAGGTAAGATAGATCAAGGAACTGCGATGGATGGCCTGAAAGGATTGGAAAATGCCTGGGCCGCAAAAGAAGTGGTGATTCCTGAGTATCCTATCCCAGATGATCGCGATAAGTCGTCACTGTATTTTGTCGATATTCCTAACTCGAAACAATCCGTTATTAATATTGGATATATCGCCATGTCCAGAACTGACGAAGATTTCTACCCTGCCGAAGTGATGAATTATAAGTTGGGCGGCTCGTTCAGTGGTAATGTTAACCTGATTCTGCGGGAAGAAAAAGGATATACTTATGGAGCGAGAACTCGATTTGGAGGTAGTAAGATTCCCGGCACCTTCAAGGCTTCTTCAAGTGTGCGAACCAATACCACAGGTGAGTCGGTTTCTATATTTCAGGAGGAGATCGCCAAGTACAAAGAAGGAATAACAAAAGAAGATCTCGACTTTACTAAAAACGCTTTGATCAAATCTAACGCTCGTCGATTTGAGACTCAGTTCTCCCTTCTGCGCATGTTGCAGGAAATGAGCAATTTTAACCTGGATGCCAATTATATTGAAGAAGAAGAAGCGATAATACGCAATATGACCTTGGAACAACACAAAGCCCTGGCAATTAAATATTTGGATGAGTCCAAAATGGCTTATCTGATCGTGGGAGATGCTACTACACAGTTCGCACAATTTAAAAACATGGGCTTTGACGAAGTAATGCTTGTGGATAAAGAAGGAGATGAAGTTAAATTGCAAG
Source organism: Bacteroidota bacterium (assembly GCA_004356305.1). Lineage (GTDB taxonomy): Bacteria > Bacteroidota > Bacteroidia > Flavobacteriales > Flavobacteriaceae > Aureisphaera. Next base: position 7,933 of record SMXJ01000165.1, read on the forward strand.
AAGTGAAACAGTAATTCTTATTCTTAAATAAATTAAAAAAGGAATCCATCGGGTTCCTTTTTTTATTGATCCAATTGAAGATCCAGTTCTTCGTACTCAAATGGATCGCTAACGGATTCTATATTACCCAAATACGCCGAACCTCTTAAACGGTTGACAGTGTGTGCGGTCAATTCTTCCTCCGGATAGGCCTGTATTAACTCTTGGATAGCTTTGATGTCCAATTCATCATCAACGGCTTGCAGCCATTTTTCCTCAAGTTCTGAAGGGAGAATGACAGGCATCCGGGGTTCTTTAAGTTTGGGATTGTTATGGATCCTGGACATCATTGAATTTCCCCTGGTGGTCACAATTGAAAACGTATTTATGATTTCACCGGTTTCCGGATCGACCCATTCACTCCAGAGTCCTGCTAGTGCTATGGGCTTGTGCTCTTTTTGATAGATATAAAAAGGATAGGTTTTTCCGTTGAAATGATGGTGCTCATAAAACCCGTCGACATAAATTATGCATCTATTGTTTTTTGCGTAATTCCTTAAAGAGGGTTTCTCAAAAATAGTTTCTCCACGGGCATTTAGGGTGTTGTTCCAGAACTTCTTGAGTTGGCCTTTATCCTTTATCCAATGTGGAA
>SMXJ01000166.1 GCA_004356305.1 Bacteroidota bacterium
GAGTTCAAATTGGTTGTTAGGTAATGAAATTATGATCAATTCAGATTCTGAAATTAGAGTGTCATTTACACCCAGATCACCGATGTTAGCCGTGTAATCTTCGGTTTCACCATAAGTAGATTCATTACAAGCATCGCTACCTACAGGTGCTTGCCAATTACTCTTAACTCTCATTCTGTGTTCTCCGATGGCAGCTCCAGCCGGAATTGTTAGATCTACGGTCACCGTGTATGAACCTGCCCCTTGCCCGGGAGCGATCACAAAATTGGGTACCACCACTTCATTGGCCGCAAAACTGTAGTTATCATTAAAATCGATCCAAACCTTTACGTTTTGATCTCCATATCCTGTAGTAAATGTTATGTCGTTCGTACTTCCTTGTGCAAGATTGGCAATAAGATTCGTGAAATCTGCATAACCTTCACATCCGGAAACGTTATTTATTTCCGCTATGGCAACTAATTGGAAACCATCTCCGAATGAGCAATCCATCGACGGCATACAAAGCGTATTTTCTACAACCGATGTTACTTCGTCATTGGTGCTTTCCTGATCCCCTGCCAAGGAAGTGGAAGCAACAATAGTATAAGTGCCTAAAGGTGTGAAATCTCCCTGAGTCGCGAAGTCAAAAACTATTTCTTCTTCAGAAAGAATAGTCCCAGCGAAATTCTCAACTATGGCAGCACCACCATCGATAGTGTACTGTACATCAAAACCTGATTGTGAATTCGCGCCAAAGTTTTTAATTTTCACGGAGATGGTTTCAATTCCTAAACCGTTACCAGAGACCGGAGCCGTAATTTCAATGGCTCCAACGTCATCAAACAATAAGTGTATTACTTCTTTGCTGAAAGCATCATTGGCTCCAAATTCATCTCCGGATAAATTAGTCTTTACCTCGATCGTATAAGTTTGACCTGATGTAGATAGATCCACGGTCTGAGCAAACGTATATGTTGCAGTATCATTTCCATTAATAGTACCGGTAAAAGTTTCAGAAGCCACCAGGTTTCCGTCAACTCTAAGCTCCAATGGAATATTAGACTGAGAAGCTGTTCCAAAATTACGGATGCTGACCTCCACCGTTTCTGTAGTAGTTAAAATACCATTGGTAGGTTGGATGATATTGTTGATCCCTACATCGGCGGTAAAACCACCACTAAGTGAAAAAGATACGATTTGTGTCCTCCATTGGTTATTTGATGAAAAGTAATCTCCGGTATACCAAAAGGTAAAGTTATCAGGATCCATCGTCAAATGTGAATAATCACCATATCTATTACTATTGGTTCTTACACCCGGACCGTCTATGATAATAGTTTCGGTTAACGTCATCATCCCTAAAGGATCTCCGTCAAAACGACCGGTATATCTCAATGAGGGAGCTAATGATGTACTACCGGTAGTGTATGCCAATCCGATATTACCGGCAGCATCCATTGCAGAACTACTCATAAGACGGCTATGCCCATCCGCTATCGAGTAGGTTCCTTCCTGGAAAATAGTCCATGGGTTTGACATATCATTGCGTAATTCGATCCATCGAATCCCTCCGGTTAGATTTCCATCAATAAAGGTATTAAAAGTGATCAGCCAGGAATTATGGGTCCCAAAACTTCTGTAGTTAGCTGCAAAAGAAATGATCCCTCCATGACCAGCAAGTCTTTGACTGGTTCCGGGCTGAAACAGTGCGCCATTACCGTTACCAAATAATTCTCCCGCGTCAAACGGATCGGTCGGAATCTCTAAAGCCGAAGAAATGGTTGAATTCGAAGTATTATTCCAATCCATTACGATCTCCCATACTTTTAAGTGATCAAAGGATACACCTCCCCAGGCATCATCCTGAAGGTAGGTGATATATCCGGGTGTAGTTGGGTCGATCGTAGTTCCTAATAGGTTAGCCGGTTCAGGACTTTTCACCTGGTTAGGATTCACAACAACTCCCGGAAGTGAAAATATAACTATCTGAGGACTAGGCCCTCCTACCAACATCTCATCTCTTTCCATGACAAAAGCTCGTGTAGTCTGCCCATTCAAGTTTACGGTTCCGTAATAACCGTCATGCCAAACACCATAGTGTGGATAATCCGGGAATCCACCGAACCCGGTAAACTGATATACGTTATATGCACCAGTTGGATCATTGGTAACTGAAACCCCGATCGCAAGTGAGTTGCTCAGCGATCCAAACTCGCTTACTATCCAGCGATCAGCTAATTGATCATACAATACGATAGGATCCCCGTTATTGGAAGGAATACCCAAAAAGCTAGACAAACTAACTGGTCCTACTAACAGGGTACCGGTTTTATCAAATATCTTCACCAATGAATTCACAGAATGTAAATAGTGATTAGGTCCAACAGCTCCGGTAGGATCAGGTGGAAAAAATCCGGATTCTGATGAGGAAGCTCCAATAAAGTTTTGCTCTATTGGATAGCTCTGAATGCTTCCTATTTCTGTTTGCAAATTCTGAATTACAGTAGTAGTAGTATTTATTTCCAGTGCCGTATTAGATTCATTAGGTACAACGGTCATTGTCCTGGGATCACTGAAGTCTTGTGTCATCGTTGGGAAATCTCGCAGTGGAATGGTTTTCCCAATAAAGGTTCCCGTAATTATATTGGTAGGGGGAAAAGTTTCTTGTGCAAATAGACTGCCACACATGATGACAGCTATCGCAAAAAATAGATTTTTTAATCTCATGGTTAAATATTTTAGATTACGTAATTTTTGAAGCATGTAATATACAGTAAAAAATCAACTTAAAATCAACTTAAAATCATCGAAAATCTCACCAAAAACTCACAATTACTATTAGGAAAAACCTTATTCCGGATTGCTTCAAAATTCACTAAAAATTGATTAACTTTGCATCTTCAAACGCCGAAGCTTTATGCGAAGGTGTTCTTTAAAAATTGACTCAAATAAAGACAGGGATGATTCACTTTTTTGGAGATGTAAAAAACACCATTTTTGCGGTCCAAACTTCTAACGAAATTTCAGAAAAAAACATTCAAAAATTACAGTGGTTATTCAGCAACCAACCAAAAATAGAACGGTCCGCGATAGCGGATTTTTTTATTGGCCCACGTGCCGCCATGATAACCCCCTGGAGTACCAATGCCGTAGAAATCACTCAGAATATGGGTGTCGAAGGAATTCTTCGTATCGAGGAATTCTTTAATGTTACTGAAAGTTTTACCGACTTCGACCCCATGTTGTCTCAAAAATATCCATCGCTCGATCAGGATATTTACACCATCGATATCAAGCCGGCAGAAATTCAGGAGATCGATGATATTGCCACCTACAATAAAATAGAGGGATTGGCACTGAGCGAAGGCGAAATTGTTTACCTGGAAAAACTTTCGGAAAAACTCCATAGAAAATTAACCGATAGCGAGGTATTCGGTTTTAGCCAGGTGAACAGTGAACACTGCCGTCATAAGATCTTCAATGGCACTTTTGTGATCGATGGCGAAGAGATGCCATCTTCGTTATTCAAATTGATCAAGAAAACCTCGGAAGTAAATCCCAATAGTATCGTCTCTGCTTACAAGGATAATGTGGCATTTATCGAGGGCCCTCAAGCCATGCAGTTCGCACCTAAAACCGCTGATAAGCCCGATTTTTATGAAAAGACAACCTATGACAGTGTAATTTCGCTAAAAGCCGAAACCCATAATTTCCCTACTACCGTGGAGCCTTTTAACGGAGCTGCTACCGGAAGTGGAGGTGAAATCAGGGACCGCCTCGCCGGAGGAAAAGGATCGTTGCCCCTGGCCGGAACAGCCGTGTATATGACTTCCTATTCCCGTCTGGAAAATGACCGGCCTTGGGAACTTGGAATGGACGAACGAGAATGGCTGTATCAAACTCCTATAAATATTTTAATAAAGGCCAGTAATGGTGCATCCGATTTTGGAAACAAATTCGGCCAGCCATTGATCTGTGGTTCGGTATTGACATTTGAGCATGAAGAAGACAGCCGCAAGCTCGGTTATGACAAAGTGATTATGCTTGCGGGCGGAATTGGTTATGGAAAAAAGGATCAAGCCTTAAAAGATATCCCAAGTACAGGAGATAAAGTGGTTATCCTGGGAGGTGAAAACTATAGAATCGGGATGGGAGGAGCAGCCGTTTCTTCAGCGGATACCGGAGAATTTTCAAGTGGAATCGAGCTCAACGCCGTTCAGCGTTCCAACCCCGAAATGCAAAAACGTGCCGCGAATACCATTCGCGCTATGGTGGAATGTGAAGAAAATCCCATTGTTTCCATTCACGATCATGGAGCAGGTGGACACCTAAACTGTCTGAGTGAATTGGTGGAAGAAACAGGTGGAAAAATAGACCTGGATAAATTGCCTGTTGGAGACCCTACTATGTCGGCTAAAGAAATTATCGGCAATGAATCACAAGAGAGAATGGGCCTCGTTATTGGTAAAAGAGATATCGATATTTTACAAAAGATCGCAGATCGGGAGCGCTCTCCTATGTATGAAGTGGGAGAGGTAACCGGGGATCATCGCTTCTCTTTCGAAAGCAAGAGCAAAGGTGATAAACCCATGGATCTTGCCCTCGAGGATATGTTTGGCAGTTCTCCTAAAACCATAATGACCGATAGTACCGTCGCAAGAAATTATGCCACCGTACAATACGATGCATCTGAACTTAAAAACTATTTAGCCCGGGTATTGCAACTGGAAGCCGTGGCCTGTAAAGACTGGCTGACCAATAAAGTAGACCGTTGTGTGGGAGGACTGGTTGCAAAACAACAATGTGTGGGACCTTTGCAATTACCACTTAACAACTGTGGAGTTATGGCAATAGATTACAACGGGAAAGAAGGAATTGCCACATCTATTGGACATTCCCCTGTGAGTGCCTTGGTAGATGCGACTGCCGGATCAAGAAATTCGATCACCGAAGCTTTGACCAATCTGGTTTGGGCGCCTTTGGAAAAAGGATTGCAATCTGTCTCACTATCCGCCAATTGGATGTGGCCTTGTAATAATCAAGGTGAGGATGCCCGTTTGTATGAAGCTGTTAAAGGGGTCAGTGATTTTGCTATCGATCTTGGCATCAACGTTCCTACCGGAAAGGATTCCCTTTCTATGAAGCAGAAATATAAGAATGAAGAAGTGATTGCTCCCGGGACCGTCATTATTTCTGCCACCGCACATTGTAACGACATTCGCAAAGTTGTGGAACCGGTACTGAAGAAAGATGCAGACAGCATCTATTATATAAATATTTCCCAAGACGAATATAAAATTGGTGGTTCCTCATTTGCCCAAACACAAAATGCGATTGGTAATGAAGTGCCAACGATAAAGAATGCAGCTTATGTTAAAACTGTTTTCAATACGCTTCAGGAATTGATCTCCGAAGAAAAGATCGCTGCGGGACATGATGTGGCGTCGGGTGGATTGATCACTACCTTACTGGAAATGTGTTTTGCCGATATCGACCTAGGTGCTATTTTGGATCTAACTGATCTAGGCGAAGAAGATTCAGTGAAACTACTGTTTTCCGAAAATTGCGCTGTGGTTTTTCAATCTACGGAAGATGCTTACATTGAAAAATTACTCATTGAAAACGATATAGACTTCAAAAGGATTGGAAGTGTTTCTGAAGGAAATACGCTTCGGCTTAAAAATCATGAAGATAATTTTAACTTCGACATTCCTCAAACCCGGGACATCTGGTACAAAACATCCTACTTACTCGATAAAAAACAGACGGTCGGTAAGCTTCCGAAGGAACGTTTCGACAATTATAAAAATCAGCCGTTGCAATATACCTTCCCTGATCATTTCGAAGGTAAATTACCGTCTTCAGTAAATTATGGCCCCGGCGATCGTAAGCTGAAAGCTGCGATCATCCGTGAAAAAGGATCTAACAGTGAACGCGAAATGGCCCATGCCATGTATCTCGCCGGATTTGATGTGAAAGACGTACACATGACCGATCTGATCGAGGGTCGCGAGAATTTGGAGGATATTCAGTTTATTGGTGCTGTGGGTGGATTTTCAAATAGTGATGTACTGGGTTCGGCTAAAGGTTGGGCCGGGGCTTTCTTATACAATGAAAAGGCCAATATGGCACTGAAGAATTTCTTTAAAAGAGAAGATACACTCTCTGTAGGAATCTGTAATGGGTGCCAGTTATTCTTAGAGCTTGATCTCATAAATCCGGAGCATGAAAAGCTGTCAAAATTGCATTATAATGATTCCAAAAAACACGAAAGTGCCTTTACCAGTGTAAAAGTTCAGGAAAACAACAGCGTAATGTTATCTTCCCTGGCAGGAGCGACATTGGGGGTTTGGGTGAGTAACGGAGAAGGAAAATTTTACCTTCCGATGCCCGAAGACCATTATAATATAGTTGCCAAATATGGTTATGAGGGATATCCCGCCAATCCCAATGGAAGTGATTACAACACCGCCATGATCAGTGATAAGACCGGTCGGCACCTGGTAACTATGCCCCATATTGAACGCTCTGTTTTCCAATGGAATTGGGCCAACTATCCCAACGGAAGAAAGGATGAGGTTTCACCCTGGCTGGAGGCATTTGTGAATGCCCGTAAGTGGCTGGAGAAGGTTTAAGGACATTAGATCACATGGCTCAAAGGATATCACTAAAATCTCACATAAAATAAGGCCTTGCC
>SMXJ01000167.1 GCA_004356305.1 Bacteroidota bacterium
AACACACGTTCCCCACCTAGATCATTAATTCAAGATGAATTTATTTGACAATCATTATTGAGTAGGTCCTCTTCAGATAAATTAAGAGCTTCGAGATATTGGTACTGTGTTTCATTCAATGGTGTCACCATCCTGCGAACTCCCTCAATAGAAACTATTGTGATTCCAAGAAACTTCGTACTCATCATAAAAGCAGTTGGCCTACGTGTTGGCTTTTTGTCCCATCCAGGAAGTTGAGCCGGTTTTTCTGAAATGTATAACCTTAACTCATGTTCAATAAGGTTCCAGACTAATAACGCGATGAGTAATATCGCTCCTAGTGCTTCAATTCGCTCTGGTTTTTTTAGAAACAGGTCATTCACTATCAAGGGATCTTTGAGAAAAGAAAAATTCCGCTCAATGCCATTCTGTTCCTTATAAACGCGGAGTAGATCGGTGCCTGTTTCTGTCATCTCGCCTTGGGTTGGCACATTTGTTAGCAAGACAAAGCAACCAGCTTCTTCTTGTATTCTTTTTATCCGTTCAGGCTTTTCTTCAATTTTAGCGTTAAGGATATAGCAAATCCTATTCACTTTTCTTATACCATTCTTTGCGGGCCGTCCGCGAGAATAATAGACTTTTTCTTCAATGGACACTGAGATATCATGTAGATCCGTTCCTAATACAGATAAACGGGAACTTGCGACTTTCGCATCAGCAAGGCAATAGTATTCCTGTTTCGTTTCCTGAGAGATCGTTTTTGACACTCTTTTGATGGAGGCTTTCACTTCCCGTTCAATACGTTTTGTGCGTCGTTTGTCATGGGATGATGAATGGACAACGACAGCCCGGTATTCTTTTTGATATAAAACAAGTGTTTTTTCGGAAATACGATAAATTGCAGGTGGGCGTTTTGCGGTAGTTGGTGTTTCATTGAGAACTCCTATTTCTTCCCAATTGTCTTCATCAATCGCCTCACTTATAACACGGCTTGTTTCATTATAATTTAGTGGCAAGCGTGTTAAAAATAAGTTGTTACCAATTTCGGTCAAGTTGTCTTCTGTTACCATTGCTGAGTCCGCTACATATATGAATGCACCTGGCTCCAATCCATGTGTTGCCATGTCTTTACTGATACGGCTTAGCACATTGTTGTTTATTTTTTTATCCGATGCGTTTCCATCTTCACAGCTACCAAAAATTGGAATATTTCTCCCGACACAAAGCATTTTGATGAGAAACTGTTTTAAGTCCGGTCGATGGTCCTTGCTATAGCCAAAGGTGATATTGATATTTTTGGAATCAGGAGAACATTGATCGTAATCGCCCCACACATTTACTGATGTTGTATCAAAATGCACATACTTCTTATTAAGTGAAAATTTACAAGATGCACGAAAGGCCACTGCACTAAATACTTTCTCAGCTCCATTATCAAATACCGCATCCATTGCACGAGCAACTGTTGTATCATTAAAAGACGTCGAGTTAACCTTTTCTCCCAAAAGCAATTCTGTGTCTTGATGTTCAAAAAAGTCAGTAAGTCTATAGAGTGGACTTCGACCTGATAAGATATCCAAAACCATTCCTTGTATAATTACCCCTACACTGACATCCATTTCATTCGGAACGACACGATTAATCGTTTCAACTAAATCAATATGGCGACAAAATGCCGCAATTACAGGGAGGTGGTCTGCTCTGGTAATTTTTATTTCTTCAAGAAATGATTCTATTTCAGCCATGGCAATTCCTTTAGAAATTAGCTCAGGATTTCAAACATTGCTGGAGATACTCGCCGAACCAACAATCCTTGTTTAGCTTTTTTAGCCAAAGCACTGGACAATGGGTCTCTATCTGTCACTCGTCCAAATCGTTCTTCAAGTATATTAACCAGCTTATCAACATGTAGTGGGCCTTGTTCTCCTGTAAGTATCTGAACGCAATATTCAATCATAGACTTACGTTTTACGCTTTTTCTCCTGATAATATTTGATTTTGAAACGTCCTTTCCCAGTGCTTTCTTCACACTGCTCAATTGAATTTCCAGCAATATTTCAAGTGTTTTTAAGATGATCTCTTGTTGATTTTCCATTGAAGCCTTATTCTATATTGACGTATGTAAATTATAATTATACATTTTATTTACATACTTTATTTGAACTAGACAAGGAATATTTTAAAAACCAATGAATTGTTTGAGGAGGATAGATCAATGAATTGCTTGGATAGGATCGAGTGAAATAATTCAGTTGAACAAATGATACACCAAATAATTTGGTTAATTATTGGTGCTAATATTTATAACCAGAAAAAATAGTGAGCATTCAACGAAGGGTGTAGCATGCGTTTAAAAAAATGGAAAACTGATACGTTTTCACGGGACTCTTTGAGAAAAATGCATTATACATGGTTGCATGAAAGCAACTATGACTATTCAAGGCCGACAAACGAATGAAGAAGAGATACGGTTTGTTCGAAAGTTGATTCGGGAAAATCCTGAACTGCACCGAACCGCAATATCGAAAGAACTGGCGAAAATTTGGGACTGGAGAGATTGCTCGGGCAGGTTGAAAGACATGGCCTGTCGGACTTTTTTGCTAAAACTCCATAACCGGGGAGATATCGTACTGCCACCTCTTCGTCGAGCAGCCCCAAAAAGAAAAAAAAGCCTACCAGAAATTCCGCATTCAAAAACTCCCATCACCGGATCTTTAAAGGAATTTCTCCCCCTTCGAATCGAAGCGGTTTCACCAAAAAGTGAGTTCCTACCACTTTTCAAAAGCTTTTTGGCTAGATATCACTACCTTGGGTATGGGGGCACAGTTGGAAAAAATATAAGCTATCTGATTCGAGATAACTGCGACCGTCCGTTGGCTTGTCTATTGTTTGGAGCAGCAGCATGGCAGATAGCACCACGAGACTCCTTTATTGGCTGGTCTCATGAAACAAGAAAAAACGGTCTCGATTTCATCGTTAATAATACCCGGTTTTTAATCCTGCCCTGGGTCACAGTTCCCCACCTTGCAAGTTGTATTCTGGGAAGCGTTTCCAGGAGGATTCAGAAGGATTGGATTCGAAAATACAACCATCCGGTTTATCTCTTGGAGACCTTCGTTGAGAAGGAGCGTTTTAAAGGGACCTGTTACAAAGCCAGCAATTGGAAATACTTAGGAGACACCAAAGGCAGAACCCGAAATGGGAAAAATAGCGATCCGAAAGCCCCTATCAAGGAGGTCCTTGTCTATCCGCTGCATCGGCATTTCAGGGAGCTACTTCTCCAAGAGCCACTCCTGAGGAAGTAAGGGATGGAAAATGGCCCTACCGCTTTCCAAACCCGGAATCGATTGCAACGTCCCATCAGTCAACCGCCACAACTCGGCAACCGATCAGTATCTGGGGCAGAACCCACCGATTTGATTCGTTTATTGCTGTCGATCATCCGGGTTCTTGTTTATACTCTTGCTGAAACCCTGTGGATTATCGAGTGGCAACGGCGTGAAATTATCGAACTGCAAGTCAGACTGAACAAGGTCAACCGAGTTTTTTCGCCCAAAAATGAGCAGTTCCAAGATGGGAAAACAACAGATTCAATATCTACAAAAAAGAAAAAAAGAGGAGCGCAACCCGGACATAAACCGACAAAAAGGAATATTCCCAAGGAGCTGGAGAAAGAGAAAGTCAGATTGGATTTTGATGCTCCCCCCTGCTGCGACAGCTGCAAAAAACCCTACAAACGATATACCGTTTTCGACAAAATTTCCCATCAGGTACGCCTGACAATCTCGGCGATCCATGAAGTTGTGACGCGTTTTGCTTACAAAAAGGATTGTGCTTGCTTAGGTAGCCCGAAAATCAAAATAGCCCCCCAAAGAGATTCGGTGATCAAAAAATCGATTCTTTCAACAGTAAGCTGGGTGCATCTGATTATCATGAAATACTTCCTGGCCGTTCCCGTCTACCGTTACTCCCAAGTATTGAAAACAATGGGCTATAAACTTTCCCCGGGCACTGTGGAGAATGGATTCAAAAAAATCGGGCTACTGCTGGAGCCTGTCTATCAAGCTCTCATTGTTGAATTGAGAAAGGAGCCGTTGTGGAATGCTGATGAAACCCGTTGGAAAGTATTCGAACTTATCGAGGGAAAAACAAGTTTCCTCTGGTGGTTGTGGGTGTTTGCCAGCAAAAATATTGTGATCTACGTTATCGATCCATCAAGGTCGGCGGAGGTGATACGGAAAATCAACAACGGTCTCTCCAGAATTATCGCTGCCGACCGTTTCAGCGCCTATGAGGCGGTCAAAAAAACGGGAGATATCCTGATCGCCTACTGTTGGGTTCATCTAAGACGTGATTTTATTAACTTGAAATCGGATCGAATGCTCAAAAACGACCTTGACGTCGGAAAATGGGTGGATGACTGGCTCTCCGATATCAAAATGCTCTTCAAACTCAACAAAAAAAGACGAAAAAGCTCCTGCGAGGAGGAGAAAAAACGGTTGACCGCTGAGATGCGTTCAATCACCGAAGAGCTGCGCCTTCAAAAGATAGAGGATTTGAAATACCAGTTTCAAAGAAAAATTCTGAAAAGTTTCCAAAAACGCTATTCAGGTTATACGATCTTTATTGATAATCCGTTAGTGCCCATGGACAACAACTATAGCGAAAGGCTTTTAAAAACGGGGATCAATGGGCGGAAGAACTACCTTGGAAACGTTTCCCACAAGAGTGTGCCCCATACTCAGATTTTTCTCTCAATCATTGCGACTGCTAAAAATAATGGAGTTCCAGTTCAAAAATGGCTTGAGGAGTATCTCAATGCCTGCGCCGCGAATGATTCAAAAGCGCTGGAGGGAGAGGATCTCAAACAACATGTGGAAAGACTACTGAGCTACCCCTCCTGAATCTGCTCACCAGCGCAAAAAACGGATTACCTTTAAACTTCTGAGCGTTGTTTTCTAAACGCTCAGAAGTTTTTTAAAGGACATTACACCTTTCGCTGAATACTCACGAAATTTAAATGAAATCGAACCTGTGGATTTCTTTGAAAATTTAGCAAATATCGAAACAGAATTAGTTGAGCGTTATAAACGATCATTGCATTGGTCGAGAAAT
>SMXJ01000168.1 GCA_004356305.1 Bacteroidota bacterium
AAAGTTGATGATGGACCACATGGCATCATTTTGGCCAATATGGATACTTTGGTAAGTCCTAAAACAGACTTTTACAACTACGTAAATGGTAACTGGATGAAGAACACGGAAATTCCAGACGATCAAGTGCGTTGGGGTGGTTTTGGCGTGCTTCGGAAAAAAACCGATAGGGATGTTTTAGGCATTTTAGCCAAGGCGAAAGAAAGCAACAATTATGCCGATGATACCGACCAGGCCAAGGCGTTAATGATCTTCGAATCTGAATTGGATACCCTCGCCAGAGATGCTGCAGGAATTGAGCCTATTAAACCTATTTTGGAGAAGATCGCGGCTATCAAGACCCTCAAAGAATTTCAAACGCTAATGACCGCGAATGCTGCAGAGGTTTCACAACCTTTTATAGGTGTTGCTGCATTTTCAAACCCCAGTAACAGTGCTGTAAACGCTTGTTACATTACACCCGGTCAACTAGGGTTGCCCGAACGTGATTATTATTTAAAGACAGATGAAAAGTCCGTAGAAATAAGACAGCAATATGTGGATCATATCACAAGGATGCTTCAATTCTTAGGCGATTCGGAAGAAGTCGCAAGAAAGCAAGCCGAAGTTATTCTTGCCCTTGAAACTAAATTGGCTGAACCTCGATTTGACAAAATACAGAGTCGCGATTTTAGAAATTATAATAACCCTAGATCTATGGATCAAGTTCAGGAAATGGTTCCGAGTATCTCCTGGAGGCAAGCATTTAAGGACTTGGGAATCGATATAGTGGTAGATACTGTTTTAGTGATGCAGCCTGCCTATATGGAAGTGGTTCAAAATACCTTTGCGGAAGGCGATATTGACGCCTGGAAAACGGTTATGCGCTGGGCAACACTTAACGATGCTGCCGATATGCTGACCACCGAAATTGAAAAAGCAAACTGGGATTTTTATAGAAAAACGTTAAATGGCGCAAAAAAACAAAAGCCGGCCGATGAACGTGCGCTTGCCACAGTAAATAATGCCGTCGGTGAAGCCTTGGGAAAATTATATGTAGACGAAATGTTCCCTCCTGAAGCCAAAACAAAAGCCGAAAAAATGATCGAGAATGTTATCGCGGCATATAAAGATCGTATTCTGGTGTTGGATTGGATGAGCGATAGTACAAAAACCAAAGCGATTGAAAAGCTCGATAAATTCACCGTGAAAATTGGTTACCCCAATAAATGGAAAGACTACTCCGCCATGGAGGTTAAACCAAACAATAGCTACTACGAAAATATGGTGGCAGTTAACGATTGGCAATTGAAAGACAACCTCAGTAGAATTAACGAGCCTGTGGATCGTGAAGAGTGGGGAATGTCACCGCAAACAGTAAATGCTTACTTCAATCCCTTCAATAACGAGATCGTATTTCCGGCTGCTATTTTACAGCCTCCCTTCTACGATTATAAAGCTGATGATGCCGTGAATTATGGCGGAATTGGAGCCGTGATAGGCCACGAAATATCCCATGCCTTTGACGATAGTGGAGCTCGCTTCGACAGTGACGGAAACCTTGTGAACTGGTGGACCGACAGCGATCTTGAAAGTTTTACCGAAAAAGGAAATGCCCTCGCTGAACAATACAGCAAAATAGAAGTTTTAGATAGTGTTTTTATCAATGGAAAATTCACTTTGGGTGAAAACATCGGTGATCTTGGTGGTGTTTTAGGAGCGTATGACGGCTTACAACGTTTTTATAAGGAGAACGGCAGACCTGAGGATATCGACGGGCTAACCGCCGAACAACGTTTCTTTATGAGTTGGGCAACTGTATGGAGAACAAAGCAGCGCGAGAAATATCTTCGGAATCAGATAAAAACAGACCCACACTCTCCGGGAAGATATCGGGCTACACAGCCTTTATTGAACATAGACGCTTTTTACGAAGCCTTCGACATTAAAGAGGGTGACGCTATGTACCTGAAACCGGAAGATCGAGTTAGAATTTGGTAATCGAATAAACATAAAAAGAACCTTAATAGTTCCTTTTATGTTTATTAAAATAGAATTATTTACCTATTGTTTAATGAATTTTTTAACTGTCCTACTTAGTTGAGTTTCTAAAACTAGAAAATAAATCCCCACAGGTAAAAATGAAACATCTATACTATTACCGGTGATATCACCTTTATTTAATGACTGAAGAAATTTTCCGTCAATAGAAGTTATACTAATACTTTCTATGTCTAACAAGGAGGTAAAATGAAGGCTTTGAGAAGCAGGATTAGGATAAATACTTACTATAAACCTTTGGTTATCTACAACTGAAAGCACAGGATAATTAAAAAAGTTAAAGGTAAAACCCGGCATTAAATCAAAACTAAAGCCTGCTTCTCCTGTAGATGGGTTCTCCCAAACGTTATAATATAGCAGGTCCATACTACTAAATTGATAAAAATAATTATCCTCAAAACCGTTATGGTGGCTGCAGGTGATCCCGGTTTCTTCAAAATTCATAGGTAATAACAAATATGGATCCAAAAAACCACTAGTATAAATAAAGTCTCCACTAAACTCATTGCAAAAACCTATCCCAGTGAATGAGAGATCTTCGGCGATCGTTAAGGTAGGATTCATTGGGGGAACATAATCTGCTATATAAGTGGTCTTTCCGAAATCGGCATCCATAGAATGCAAGTACCACGTTCTAAATAGGGCTGGATTCGGCTCTTCCAAAGGTTGATTACTGTAAGTTGCATTGTTCCCAAACATGTCGGTGAGGCGCAACATTTTCTTTCCGTTGGAAAATTCGTAATAGAAATAGGTGAACGATTTTAAAGTGAGAAATTGGTCGGTTAAGAGTTCATAAAAGTAGAGATTTTCATAATCGCAATTAAGTATAAGGCAATCAAATAATGTCACATTGATGTTAGTAAACTCCAATATCTCATTCACCGTATCAAAGGTTAAACTTCCATCAAATGTATTTACAATACCGTTTGTTTCAGCAGTAT
The DNA here is from genome assembly GCA_004356305.1 of Bacteroidota bacterium. Taxonomy (GTDB): domain Bacteria; phylum Bacteroidota; class Bacteroidia; order Flavobacteriales; family Flavobacteriaceae; genus Aureisphaera. The sequence goes on from SMXJ01000168.1 coordinate 2,982, forward strand.
ACTGGCCACTAACTTCATTAATATCCAAAATAAGGGTCTCGTCGTTGGGGACATAATTATTGACCCCATTTATCCGTAAATATCTTAAATACCATGTTTCATTTACGATTTCAGACACTTGCGAAAAAAGTGTAGTGGTAGAAAAGAATACAAGTACTATTATTATTCTCACAACCAATTGTTTATTATAAAGATAAACAATATTATTGATTGACCAGAGTTCGCTTTACTGCCCGATGAAGGAAATAACCAGTTACTATGGTTGACAGCACATCGGCTATAGGAAAGGAGATCCAAACACCCAAAACACCCATATAACGAGGAAGGATCAATACCAGAGGGATCAAGAAAAACCCTTGCTTGGTCAAACTCAAGAGTAAGGCCGGAACCGCCCTCCCAATGGCTTGAAAATAAGAGGCTCCAATCAACTGAATTACGATAATTGGGGTAGCAGCGAATACCCAGCGAAGTGCAACTGGAGTTCTCCGTAATATTTCTTCATTATCGGCCAAAGTCGCAGCATCCAAACTATCCGAATTACTCAGGAAAACAGAAACGATTTCAGTAGGAAAGATCATAATAACGGCAAATATCAACAGTGCTAAGGCTCCGGAATATTTGATAGAAGTATTAATAGATTCCCTTACCCTGGAGAGTTTACGAGCACCATAATTATACCCGGCAATAGGTAAGAATCCTTGATTTACACCAATGACCGGAAAAAGAGCGAACATCAACATTCGGCTTATAATTCCGTAGGAAGCAACATCGAGCGCGTCACCTTGCCTTATAAGTACATTGTTAAGTAAAATAGTAAGTACGGCTATGGTCCCTTGTCGCGCCAGGGTGACAAAACTTAAGGCACTGATTTCCTTGACGATATTTAGCTCTAAAATGAAAGACTGAAATTTGAGTCGTAGTTCACTTTTCACCACAAAAAACCATAAGATAAATGCAAAGCAAATAAAATAACTTATAAAAGTCGCCCAAGCAGCGCCGGCCATTCCCATCCCCAGCACTTTTATGAAAATATAATCCATAATTATGTTGCCTAATGCCGGCAGTAACATGGCATACATGGCAAATTTTGGTTTCCCCTCGGCTCGAATAACGTTGTTACCCATCATGCACATGGAAAGCATCACAATGCCGTAAAGAACGATACGATAGTAGGTTAATGCGAGATCCTTAAACGAATCATCTGCACCGAAAAACTCGATGAGATGGTTCTGAAAAACAAGCCCTAAAGTGGCCAGGATCCCCGCGGTAAAAAAAGTAAGTGTCGTCTGATTTCCAAATACTCTAAGCGCCTTTTCATTATCCCCGGCACCTAAGGCCCGGGAAAGAACCGAGCTTCCTCCTATTCCAACAGCCAAACCAATAGCACCTATGAAAAAGGTCACCGGAATCACAACCGTTATGGCCGAAATCGCCAAAGGTCCTATCCATCGCCCCACAAATATGGTATCGACGATCATATTGAGCGACATGACCAAAATACCAATAGAAGCAGGCACCGCTTGTTTAATCAATAGGCTGCTTATGGACTCTGTCCCCAGTGCATCTGATCGTAATTTTGCCATTTACGCAATTGCTGTTTTTACATCCACGATGCGCCATTGTTCGATCCAATCGGTCAGCAATTGTGCAAAATCTTCACCATCGTTTAAGCAAGGAATAGTAGTGAATTCTTCTCCACCTACTTCGTGATAAATTTCGGCTCCTTCCATCGCAATTTCTTCGAGGGTCTCAAGACAATCACTTACAAACGCCGGAGTTACGATGGCCATTTTTTTGATTCCTCTTTTACCCAATCGTTCTATCGTTCGGTCTGTATAAGGTTGCAACCACGTGTCAAAAGTCAAACGTGATTGAAAGGATGTGCCGAAGGTCCCTTCTTTTAGGTTCAACTTCATCGCAACGAGTCGGGTGGTTTCATAACATTGATGACGGTAGCAAAATTCATGTGCTTCATTCGTAGTCGTACAACAATTCTCATCAATTTTACAGTGTAACTCAGTGATATCACTCTTTCGAATATGTCGCTCAGGCACTCCGTGATAACTGAATAACAAATACTCATGATCCAAATGATGCAAATGGTCTTTTATACTTTTGGAGAGAACTTCTATATACTCGGGTTTGTTATAAAATGGAGGAAAGGATGTTATTTTTAACCATGGGTAAAATTGATCACGAAGCTCATTTATTTTTACGTTGATCGTTTCGGTAGTGGCCATCGCGTATTGTGGATACAAAGCCATGATAAGCACTTCCTCCACGCCTTGATCCACTAATTCCTGCAATCCTTTTTGTAAGGTCATGCTTCCATAACGCATTGCAAGAGCCACGGGTATATTTACTTTTTTACTTATTTTATCCCTAAGTCTTTCTGAAAGAACAATTAAAGGTGACCCTTCATCCCACCAAATTTTGGAATAAGCTTCAGCCGATCTCTTTGGACGGGTATTCAAGATAATTCCCCGAACCAACAAAATACGCGCCCAGCGCGGAATGTCGATCACACGGGGATCCATTAGAAATTCATCGAGGTATTTTTTCACGTCTTTGGGCTGGGCGCTGTCCGGCGAACCAAGATTAACGAGGAGAACTCCTTTTTGCATATTTGATAATTCAGAACTACAAAAATAGTAAGTGAGAGCCAAAAGGTTCTTAAAAAAGTACCAAAATTGTTTTTGGATTCCACCAACAGACCTTCCAGGTCTTATCTTTATCTTATCTAATTTGAAAGCCCCATGACAAACTTCTTTGGCGTGGTTCCAAATTTCTTCTTAAAAGATGCGATAAAATGACTGGCCGTACTATAACCTAATCTCAACCCAACTTCATTCACGTTGTGTGATCCTGTTGCCAATAACTGTCTGGCTACCTCCATTTTATAATCGAATAAAAAACTGAAAACCGAGTCACCATAAATTTGCTTAAAACCTTCCTTTAGACGTTTGAGTGGCAGGTTAATTTCCTTCGAAAGTTCGAGAAGCGTTGGTGGTTCTGCCATTTGGGAAATAATTATTTCCTTGGCTCGCTTAATCTTAACCACATTCTCCTCGTCAACTAAAAATGGGCATTGTTCGACATTGGCATCTGCAGGGCGGTTGAAATACAAACTCAACAATTCGTAAATCTTACCTTTAAAATACAAGGCCTTTACGGTAGGATGTAGATTGTAATTCATCAATTGATTGAGGACAATCGCCATGGACGGTGAAATATGGGTATCCTTATAGTACTTTTTATCCTTGTTTTCTTCGCTTAAAAAACTAATATAGTTAGCCTCTTTCGAAAACAAGGTGTGAAATTTCTCTATAGGAAGTAAAACTGATAGTACCCAGGAATAAGGATTCACAGAAACCTCAATAGGTAAATCCCGTTGCGGATTATACAATAACAATGAGGTATCTTCCTGAATAGGCAACCGATAATTTCCATTATTAAAGCTGAATGATCCGGTACCCTTTACACAAAAGTGAAATTGGATAAAATTAGAGTTTACTTCACGTCTAAATCTTTGAATCTCATCGGTTTCATTATTAAATTTCAATAAAAAAAAGTCATCTTCAATAGAAATTTCTTCATATATACCTTTAGCGATAGTTTTATCTAAAATCATAGGTAATATTTCTTTATTCATTTAGAATTCTTCCAAGTCAACCATAGGATAAAACTCCCTTAAAAGCCAAAATTAGAGGATTTATATGATATATGTCATTTTTTACTAATAATTAACAGTCGACGATACTATTGAAACGTTTAGCGTTACTTTTTAAAATTAAATGCAATTATATTTGTGCCATATGACATGAAAAATAACGGTCAACGACATTTTTCTACTACTTCCGATGATGATAGTTATTCACCGGAAGGAAACTTCTACGCCATTGGTCTTAATTACAAAAAGGCCGATGTTGAAACACGCGGACATTTCAGTATCTCCGAAAATGCTCAAATCGCTATTTTAAAACAGGCAAAGCAAGATGGGATTTCATCTCTCTGTGTTATATCCACTTGCAATCGAACCGAATTATACGGTTTTGCACAA
>SMXJ01000169.1 GCA_004356305.1 Bacteroidota bacterium
AATCAATGAGATTAGAAAATACACAATAGGAATTAAAATAATTGCAATAATCCATTTCACTATTTTCTTAACCACCTTCATTTTATGTTGGGTAACTTGGTTATATCGCTTATAAATGTATCGACATCCTCTCAAATGGTCTTGGATAGAATACGATTAATAATACTATTTATAAACAAAAACACCCCACCCAATTCTTGGTCAGTGAGGTTCTCAAGGTGACCAGAAATTGCAGATGGGGAGCAGATTGTTGGTTTAAAGATAGGGGAAAAAGGAGTAAGAAGCAAGGAGTAAGTTGTGAGTATCGTGATTGGTGAGCGGTGAACAGTGAATAGTGAATAGTGAATAGTAAATAGTGAACTTTAAACCATTGCCCTTAATTCTAAACTCCAAACTTTCAACTTAAAACCATCAAACCTAAACGAATAAACGCTCAACCACGAAGTGCAAAGCACGAAGAGAGAGGCACGAGTGGGACACTCGCGGCAGTGGAGGGTATTCTAACTTACAGCATTGTAAAAACTTTCTATATGTTCCTGGTCTCCGGTGATAAAGACCAGGTCATTCTGAATCATTTTTTCATTTGGTTTTATGGAACTGATCATTTGGTCTTTTCTTGATATTGCCAGAATATTTACACCAAATTTCTTCCTGACGTTTGCTTCGGCTATTGTTTTGCCTATTATACTGCCACTATCTGCCAACAGGCGTACACAAGAGATCTTGAAATCGGGTATTCGGGTTGAAGCTATTTTTTTAGGTAATCTTCCCTGGGGTAGAAACAATTTATAATTATCTGCCCTAATGGAATCGATAAGGTTTTCCATTTCATCAATAGGAACTAAATAGTTATGCAATACCCTTGTGAATATCTCGATTGAAGTTTCAAATTCTTCCGGGATCACCTCATCGGCGCCGAGTTCAATAAGTGTATCTATTTCTTTTACGTAACGTGTTCTGACCACTACATAAACCGTTTGCGAAATATTTCGAATATTTGAGACTATGAGCTTTGTTGCTTTCGGATCGGATATGGCGACAACCACTACTCTTGCGTTTTTGAGTCGGACAGTATTTAATATATGCTCGTGAACAGCATCTCCGAAAACAATGGGCTCGCCTCTTGCTTTTTGCAAGCGCACAACATCAGCATTCAATTCTAATATAACGTAGGGGATTTTGGCATATCTGGCGGCTTTTGCCAAATTTGTGCCGTTAATGCCATAACCAATAATAACCAAATGGTTCTCAATGCCTTTTACATCCTCATTTTCTTTTGTGTCATATTTTGATCTGATCACACCCCATTTCTTTTGTATCCGGGGGTGGATCAATATGGCGGATATTTTATCGGAATATTGAATCACAAATGGAGTGAACAACATGGTCACTATGGAAACAGAAAGGAAATATTGATTCATTTCGTCGGTCAGCAAACCGGCTTTGATACCTACTCTGGAAAGAATAAAAGCAAATTCTCCAATTTGAAACAATGCCAATCCCGTAAGCAATACCGTACGTGGTGGATATTTCAATATGGCAGTCGCCAGGGACGCTATAGTTCCTTTTAATATAAAGACAACCAAAACCAAGGGGAGCACTACAAGCGCGTTTTCCATGAAGAATTGAATGTCGAGTAGCATCCCGATCGAAACGAAGAAAATACTTGTGAACAATTCACGGAAAGGAAGAATAGTACTTGTGGCCTGATGACTGTATTCAGATTCGGAGATGATCAATCCTGCAAGAAAAGCGCCGAGGGCAAGTGATAAACCGGCTTCTGATGTGAGAAAAGTTATCGCAATACATATTGCTATGGTAGTAAGCAAGAACAATTCTTTGTTTTGGGTTCTTGCTATGAGATGCATAAGCCGTGGTACAAGATAGCGAGCACTGATATAGGTAATAACAATAACTAGACCCGACTTGATCAATAAAGTCAAGACAGCCATTCCAATATCATCTGATTCCCCTGCCATTATTGGCGTAACTAGCAGCATTGGCACTACAATAATATCCTGAAAAATGAGGATACCCAATGCGTTGCGACCGTGTGGAGCGGAAATTTCGTTTCTGTCTTGCAATATCTTTAAAACAATAGCAGTACTTGAAAGGGAGAAAAGAAACCCCACGAAAACAGCTTCGTTCCAGGCAAAACCTAAAAATTTATAGATGAGTGTGGCAACTATCACAGAAAGACCTACTTGAAGTAGTCCTCCGATAAAAACTGTTTTACGCATAGAGACTAATTGTTTTAGCGACAGTTCCATGCCTATAACAAAAAGTAACAGAATCACACCTATCTCTGATATGATCTCAACTTCATCAACAGCGTTAATCAGACTTAAACCATAGGGGCCAATTATGATTCCGGTAATTATGAACCCTAAAATTGAGGGTAGGTGAAAACGTTGTAATATGAATACTACGACTACGGAAAACCCCAGTAGAATTAATATGTCTTGAAGTAACGGTAAATGCATAAGTTTTGTACGATAGTTTTAAATTTATTATATATTGTTTATTGTTTTCCTGTTAACCACTAATTTAGTCACAGCACTTATGAATACATAGATATCCCTCCAAATATTCCGGTAAACGTTTCATGGTCGTATTTTTCTAAACCTATAAGAACACTCTTGTTATCCACCTTTAACTGAGATAGATGGAGAGCAGATCGTTCCCTTAAAGATAGAGAAAAAAGAGATAGTTAGAAATGAAGAGAGGATAGAGTAATGTGTACTGAGTATAAAGTATTGAGAAGTTAGTAGCGAGCAGTAAGCAGTTGCAGTGGGCAGTCAGCAGTATGCAGTGGGCAGTCAGCAGTAAGGAGAAGGTAGTAAGCAGTTAGCAGCAGGCAGTGGGCAGTAGGATGTCCGAAGTCGGAAGTTAATAGTGGATCCTTCGCCGTTCACTCTTCACCCAAAACTGTAAGCAGTATGCAGTAAGCGGTAAAAAGTAAAAAGTTAAAAGCTTAAAGTTAAAAGTGAAAAGGCAAAAGTGAACCATAAACTCTAAACCATTACACCACCGCGCTTGACCATAATTTTTATACGAGCTTAGTCCTTTATTAGCTAAAAATCAGTTATATTTATTCACTCTAAACAACTAAAAATCACTATTATGAAATTTATTTATTCGATTTTATGTCTGTCCATAGTATTTGCGGCATGCGAAGAAAAACATGAATATCACGACGATTCGGCCCATGAAAAGTTTGTGAAAAATTCTGAAACGGTACTAGCCAATTTAGAAGGTTGGCAAAATGAAAGTGTGGACTATTCCCAATATGCTGCAGATTTTGTCATGCAAGGCACCGGCTATGGAGAAAGTGATTCAATAAGTCTTGATGACATGATAAAGATGGATAAACACTTTTGGGCAAGCTATGATTTCAAAATTGTTTCCGATTCAATAAACCTTTTACCCGGTGTTAACGCTGAAACTAAAAAAGCAGACGGATCTGTTCGTCATTATACCGATTGGGAAGTGACCCTTTCGGCTACCGACAGTACCGAAGCGAAATCAGGGGTGATAAAACTATATGAGTCCTTCGATTTCAATGATGAGGGTAAGATTATATTCCAACAGACCTATGGTGACTTTACGGGATTAATGATGCATTTACACGGTGGTGGTGATCATGATATGGATATGTATGCGGATGACGATGATGATTGACACTTCGAGAGCACATCAACAAGCTCATTGTAAAACCTCGGTGTCCGTTAAATTATAAATGGAAAGGCCCGGTTGGAAGACCGGGCTTTTTTGTGGGGGAAGGCTGAAGTATGAATGGTGAAAAGTGCTTATCCGTCCGAAGCTGCCCGTCCGAAATAAATTGCAGGCTGATTCTACTTTTCAAATTCTTGAATCTGTTTTATAAAAAAAGCGAATTTTTTCATTTCAATATCATCCATTGACCTTATTTTTAAATGACGGCGATATTTTCCGCCTCCTTCCAACAACTTTTCAGGGTCGCTGAGTTTGTATCCGTAACCAAACTCAAAGGAAACATGATTTTTATAAACAAAAACACCTCCAAAATCGTCTTTAAGTGAAAATATGATTCCACCATACATCATTCGTTCATCTACTTTTGGATCATTATCAAATACGATCGAGCGTAGCTTTTCAAGGATTTGATGTTTTGTACTATCAAAAACCTTAATATGGTCTATGAACTTTTGGACTTTTATGTCGTTGGATATTTTCATGATTTTTTTCTTGATAGGAGAATAGTGGATAGTGAAAAGAGTATTGAGTATTGAGATATGAGTATTGAGATATGAGTATTGAGATATGAGTATTGAGATAGGTTTTATTCTAAGCCACTAAACCCTAAACGAATAAACGCTTCGTACTTTCCGCCTTCTCCCTTGTTCTCAGGATTCGGACGGACAAGCGTGCTTCGTGCCTCTTCTATTTCCTCGAGACCGTAAAAAAAGAAAAGGCCAATTCCAGATCTTTAATTGCCACCCCTTTAGCTCTGGATCTACGAGTGGCAACATGGTTATTCACCGGATAGGCGTTGTGAAGGGTCCATTCCACTAAAGATTTGCCTCTGGTGTCTTTGAGGTGCAAGGTTACGTTACTCCGATTTACAGGAGAACCGGCCTCTTTATTCATATTTGCAGCACACCATTTCATGAGTTTTGAACCTTTCTTTGCCCTGCCGTTTTTTAGAATCAATTTCCCGCCTTTAGGCATGGAGGGGAGCCGGTATTTAAATGGATTCTCTCCTTCTTTAAGACTATCTTCCAGTGCAACTTCGGTTGACATGCCTTCTACTTTCAGAAAGGGAGTTTGTTCTCCATTTGCAGACAATTCAAAATAGAATTCTGATGGAGGATAAGATGTTTGTTTCATACTAGATATTTAACAAATTGGTTTGATCCGTTGAAATAAAGATAGTTAAAAAATAGTAAATGCGCACGCCTCCAATTTCAAACAAGGTCGGAAAATGGAAGTGACTTATTATAATAAATCTCATACCTAGTCCGGACAGGTATAATACCCTCTGGCAGAAGTACATGTGGTGCAGACACGATTCGTACGGTCTTGAATTTCGGCATCATATTCCACAAAACCATCGCACGAAGCGGAGGATCTTAGTGTATAACAAAGCTGGTTGTTTTGGATCTTAGGCGGTCAAGTATTAGTATAGATGAAACAGCATTCAAAACAAACGAGGCGTTTAAAAGTCAACTCAATAATCAGCGGGCTATCAAATTAGAGTTAGTTACCAAAAATGTCCATCAACATCTCCTGGTATTCTTCCTCCAATACCACCACCCGATAAAAATAGTGTTCGCCAATATAAGTGCGGCAATAGCAATGGCCCAATTATCCAAAGTTTTCATCAGTACCATACTACCTGTTTCGGCAAGGTATAAAAGGATTAGCGTAATAATTATAGCCATAGTACTACCCACAAAAAAGCCGAAAAAAGTATGACAGGGCCACCTTTTTTTAGATCGGATCAATTTAAATAAGGAAATGAGCAGAACGACGCCCTCCACTGCCAGCAACAACAGGAAAATAATAAAGGCACCCAGGCCAGGGAAACTAATGTCAGTCATTCGCAAATAGATTGATTGAAACGAACCTTAAAACTACTAAGATCAACAAGAGTCAATTAATAGGGTTATTCTGAATTCACCTCTTCGGATTCTTCAGGGTCGGTTGGTTCAGGCAATGGCATACTCGAATTCCAAATATCGATATGGATTTTCCATGTTCCATCAACTTTTTTCCATATCAAAATATATTTTCCCTGGTCAAGAACGTCATCGTCTGCTGAATATAAAAGGAATTTTCCTTCTTCATATGCCGAATCACCATGTCCTTCAGCATAGACAGTTTCTAATGAAGCATGGTCAACCCCCATTTCAAATATCGATTCCCAAAATCCCTCAAGAGCTTCGGTGCCTTCTAGCTTTTCATAATTGGGGGGAAGAAGGATGCCATCACTCGTATAAACGGAAGCCAAAGTTTTGGCATCATGGGCGTTAAAAGCATCGATAAACGCATTGTTGGCTTCGCTTATCTCTTCTGTCAAATTCGTTGGTCCCTGTGCGCACGAAAGTAAGAACCCCAGTAGTAGCATTCCACCAAACATTTTTAAATAATTCTTAGTTGGATTTAATTTCATAAGGATGGTATTTAATTGATTAACTCCCTGTAAAGATATAAAATATCATTTATAGTTAGGGCTTCATCAATCAAAACATAGAGCTGCTGCTCCCAAAATTGGTAGATCGGGTTGTGTGGAGACCTCTATAACTAAATTTTCTATTTGCTTTGGATAGGCAAAAGTGGCGATGGTAGTTTCCATGCTTTCCTTAAAGAAAGGATAAGCCTTTGAAATAGAGCCTCCTAAGATGATGGCCTCAGGAGCATACATGAATAAGACGATCTTTATAGCTTCTCCCAGATGTCTTCCGAATTCATTGAAATCGGCTATCGCTTGTGGTTGGTTCCTTTGTGCCATTTCATGCACCGCTTTAGCACTCTTTTGGTAATGGTTCATAAAGTAAAAGCTTCCCACGTACTGTTCCATGATACTGTCCTTGTAGGGCAGCATTCCGATCTCGCCGGCACCGCACATGACGCCGCTGTAAAGTTGATCATTGATGATAACACCCATGCCCAGACCGGTACCTATGGAGAGTCCTACAAAGTTATGATACTTTACACCTTTGCCAAACCTATTTTCACCTAGTGCAAAACAATTTGCATCGTTATTTAACAGTACCGATACCTTGTACTTTTCTTCGAGTATTTGTTGTAAGGGCACCTCCTGCCATGCCGGGATATTCTGAATATCGTAAATGATACCACTCACGGGATCAAGAATTCCGGGCACACCAATACCTATGCCTTTTACTTCGGAAGTAAATATTGAATCGATCGATCGCTGCAAGACAGCCAATAATTCCGATTCACTG
>SMXJ01000170.1 GCA_004356305.1 Bacteroidota bacterium
ACAATAACGAATAAAAATCGTTGCAGGAATGTCAACGCTATATCCAATGTGAGAGTTAATTCGGTCATCGCCAAAGGTACTAACACGGTAACCCCTGCCCAAACCAATGCAACCACAAATATTTTAAATCCAGAAAGGGATCTTAAGTTTTTTTGCCGAAAAAAGGGTGCCGAATATAGAAATGTGAATACGCCAAAAATTGCTGTGATCCACAACACTTTAACAGGAAGATTAAAAATGCAGAAAATAACAATTCCGAAGGAAAGAAATGAAAAAATCTGTATGGTTCTCAGGGAATGGGCAAGGCTGCGGTGATGCATTCCCGCCAATTTTGAATACTTCACAAAATTATAGCCCGTGATCGCCCCAAAAAACACGAATAAGAATAGGTATGGCGATGTGTCTAAATGCAATTCCCAAACCGTGATATAGGCTAGCGCAACCACTGCTAAAGACACATGAATACTAGCATTTATATAAAAGTCGAAAAGCCGTCTGAAAATCATCATCACACAAAAATACCCAAAGTGTCAGTAAGTGTACCTTTTCATTGAAAATTTATGCCTTATCACTCTTCTGAATCGGAATTTTTATGCTTTATGTCGTAGTTTTGCGAAAATTTAATCATTTATAAATGAATACTTCTTCTTTTGCACTTAGACATATAGGTCCTCGTAAAATCGACCTTCCCCAAATGCTTGAAACTATAGGTGTCGACACTATGGAACAACTCATTTATGAAACGATACCGAGCGATATTCGACTTGATAAAGATATACAGCTCGATAAAGCGATGAGCGAGCAGGAATACCTCGAGCACATTAACGATTTAGCCCTTCAAAATAAGGTCTTCAAAAGTTATATCGGCCTGGGTTATCATGCAACAAATATGCCGGCGGTGATTCAGCGGAATATATTAGAAAATCCCGGTTGGTATACTGCCTACACACCTTACCAGGCAGAGATCGCTCAGGGGCGCTTAGAGGCATTATTGAATTTCCAAACCCTGATAGCCGATCTTACCGGAATGGAACTCGCAAATGCTTCCTTGCTTGATGAAGCTACCGCGGCAGCCGAAGCCATGTCCTTGCTTTTTGCGGTTAGGGAAAGATCCCAAAAGAAAGACAGTGTGGTTAAGTTTTTTGTTTCTGAAGAGGTACTTCCGCAAACGCTATCCCTCTTGCAAACACGTTCCACCCCATTAGGAATTGAACTTGTTATTGGAGATCATAAGACATTCGATTTTTCATCAGACTATTTTGGTGCCATCCTCCAATATCCGGGAAAAAGCGGAAAATTATACGATTACCGATCTTTTGTGACCAATGCCCAAGGTGCACTGATAAAAGTTGCCGTAGCAGCAGATATTTTAAGTTTAGTAAAATTGGAAGCACCGGGAAGTCTTGGTGTGGATGTGGTCGTAGGTACAACACAGAGATTTGGAATTCCCTTGGGCTATGGGGGTCCTCATGCTGCGTTCTTCGCCACCAAAGAAGAATACAAACGCCATATTCCCGGTCGCATTATTGGGGTAACCAAGGATGCTGATGGTAACCGGGCTTTGCGAATGGCACTTCAAACTCGTGAACAACATATAAAACGCGATAAAGCTACTTCCAATATTTGTACCGCTCAAGTGCTCCTGGCCGTTATGGCGGGAATGTATGCCGTATATCACGGGCCCGATGGATTGGATGATATCGCCGGTAAAGTGCACAATTACGCTACTACTTTATCCAATGCGTTGAAGAGACTGGGTTTGACATTAATCAATAAGACCTATTTTGATACCATTGCCATCAAGGTCGATGCCTCAAAAGTAAGAACGGCTTCAGAAAAACGTCAAATAAATTTCTACTATCCAGATGGTGAAACGGTATCGATCTCAATAAATGAAACTACAAGCCTTCAGGATCTGGATATGATCGTTTCTATTTTCGCGGAAGTAACCGAAAAGGAAAGCGTTGCCATTTCGAGCATATCTGAAGGAAATGGTATTCCTGAAAACCTGACAAGAACTTCAAAGTTTTTGACCAACGAAGTATTCAACTCCTACCAAAGTGAAACCGAATTAATGCGCTACATCAAAAAATTGGAGCGTAAGGATCTGGCGTTAAACCATTCCATGATCTCACTCGGATCCTGTACAATGAAGCTAAATGCCGCAGCAGAAATGCTTCCTCTAAGCGACCCCCGATGGGGAAATATACATCCTTTCGTACCTGTTAACCAAGCTGAAGGCTACCAGATCATGCTTAAAAAACTTGAAGATCAACTAACTGTTATTACTGGTTTAGCCGGTACTTCATTGCAGCCTAATTCGGGTGCCCAAGGTGAATTTGCCGGTTTGATGGTAATTCGCGCCTATCACGAATCAAAAGGTGAGTACCATAGAAATATTTGCTTGATCCCGTCTTCTGCCCACGGAACAAACCCCGCGAGTGCTGTAATGGCGGGAATGAAAGTTGTGGTTACCAAAGCTACCGATGAAGGAAATATCGACGTTGAAGATCTTCGATCCAAAGCAGAAGAGCACAAAGAGCATCTTGGGGCTTTAATGGTAACCTATCCTTCCACCCATGGAGTATACGAATCTGCCATAAAAGAGATAACCAGCATTATTCATGAAAATGGCGGACAAGTATATATGGATGGCGCCAATATGAATGCACAAGTGGCTTTGACCAATCCGGGTGCTATTGGCGCAGACGTTTGTCACCTCAACCTACATAAAACCTTTGCCATTCCACATGGTGGTGGTGGCCCGGGAGTTGGGCCTATTTGTGTTGCGGAGCAATTGGTTCCATTTTTACCAAATAATCCTTTGATCACGACCGGAGGTGAACAAGCGATTTCGGCGATTTCGGCTGCCCCCTGGGGGAGTGCATTTGTATGCCTTATTTCGTATGCATACATCTGTATGCTGGGAGAGAATGGACTGAAAAGATCCACCGAATATGCCATACTAAACACCAATTATATTAAAGAACGCCTCAAAGGCTCATATGAGGTGTTATATGTGGGTGAAAAAGGGCGTACAGCACATGAAATGATCATCGATTGCCGACCTTTTAAAGAGAACGGAATTGAGGTAACAGACATTGCCAAGCGTTTGATGGATTATGGTTTTCATGCACCAACGGTATCATTCCCCGTTGCCGGTACAATGATGATAGAACCAACAGAAAGTGAAAACAAACAAGAATTGGATCGTTTCTGCGATGCTATGATCTCAATTCGTAAAGAAATTGATGCCTTGAGCCAAGAAGATCCCAATAACGTAATAAAGAACGCTCCTCATACGCAAATGATGGTAACCAATGATGTTTGGGAGTTTCCGTACAGTCGAAAAGAAGCGGCCTTCCCATTGGATTATATTTCAGATAATAAATTCTGGCCTTCCGTGCGAAGAGTCGATGACGCCTTTGGAGATCGTAACTTGATATGTACCTGCGAGCCCATTGAAGCCTACATGGAAGCATAAAATGACACATTATCATATAGTAATTTACTAGTATAATGTTGTGTTACTAAAGGCATTTGGTTATTTTTGACAAATATTCAGAAGAAATGAATAGCATCATCACAGGTACTGGCACCTTCATCCCAAGTAACGTAGCCCCCAACGAAGGTTTTGAAAATCACGATTTCTACAATGAGGACGGTTCGCGTTTTGGTCACGAGAACACAGTAATTATTGAAAAATTTAAGGCGATAACCGGTATTTCTGAAAGGCGCTATATAGAAGATAATTTAGTTACTTCAGAAATAGCTCATTTTGCGGCTGAAGCCGCGATTTCAGATGCCAACATTGACAAAGAAACGCTGGATTACATTATTGTCGCCCATAATTATGGAGATCTCAAACATGGAACACATCAAAGTGACACGGTTCCCAGTTTGGCTTCACGCGTTAAACATTTATTACGTATTAAAAACCCAAAATGTGTAGCCTACGATGTGCTTTTCGGTTGCCCCGGATGGATAGAAGGCATGATCCAGGCACATTCATATATAAAGTCGGGGATGGCGAAGAAATGTCTGGTGATCGGCGCCGAAGCCTTGTCCAGAGTTATTGACCAGCATGACCGTGATTCAATGATCTATAGCGACGGTGCAGGTGCCGCAATTTTGGAAGCTTCCGAAGAGACGAACAGAGGTATTCTTTCTCATACTAGCGCTACTTATACCTATGACGAAGCTCATTTTATTTATTTTGGGGAATCTAACAAACAGGAATTGAGTGATCAACGTATGTATATAAAAATGTACGGCCGCAAGATCTATGAATTTGCATTGAGCAATGTTCCCGATGCGATGAAAGATTGTTTGGATGAAAGTGGTGCCTCCATAGATGATATAAAAAAAATATTCATCCATCAAGCTAATGAAAAAATGGACGAAGCAATTGCTAAACGTTTTTTCAAACTCTACGGAAAAGAAGTACCGGCAAATGTCATGCCTATGACCATCGATAAGCTTGGGAATTCGAGTGTGGCGACTGTACCTACTGTATACGATCTAGTATTAAAAGGAAAACTCGAAGGCCACGAAGTAAACAAAGGAGATATCGTTATCTTTGCCAGTGTTGGTGCGGGAATGAACATCAATGCCATTGTGTACCGAATATAACTATGTACGAAGGAAAATATCCCAAAAAAAGATACAAACACACCTTACATTTCTTAAAAGAAAATATAGACCCCCAAGCTTCCATTTTGGATCTGGGAGTCTCTAATCCTTTTTCCGAACTTTTAAAATCCAATGGATTTAATGTGACCAATACCCAGGGTGAAGACCTCGACCTGGATACCGTTGCGGTAGAAACCGAAGATTATGATGTGGTCACTGCCTTTGAGATCTTTGAACATTTGGTGTCTCCTTTCAATGTGATCAACCAAATAAAGGCAAAGAAACTTGTTGCTTCGGTACCCCTGAAATTATGGTTTGCATCGGCTTATCGAAATAAAATTGATGAAAGAGACCGTCACTATCACGAGTTTGAGGACTGGCAATTTGATTGGTTATTGGAAAAAGCCGGTTGGCATATTAAAAAGCGTGAAAAATTTACCAATCCCGTAAAGAAGATTGGTATTCGACCCATTTTACGTCGCTTTACACCACGGTATTATTTGGTATATGCCGAACGGTCTAGAAAGTTTATTTCTTAATTAACTTAAAACTTGAGAGATTGCCTTCGGTACCAGCCGCGACAATAATATATTCGCCTACCGGCAAATAGGATACGTTAAATAAATTATCAGAAACATCGGAAAACTTAACCACTAGCCTACCATATAAATCATACACCTTAATAGAAGAAATTCCATCAACCCGATCAAGACTAAAAGAATTTCTTGTTGGATTTGGAAATAAGGATATTCCCAAATTTTCGTCAATTTCTTCAATAGACAAAACCTCGCCAAGTTGAAGAACCCAAACACTTCCTTTCTCGACACCACCCTCGTCATCAGAAAAAGCA
>SMXJ01000171.1 GCA_004356305.1 Bacteroidota bacterium
AAAGGCTGGAATTATGGTGAGCTCATGGAAGTGTATCAAAAAGCGGGGAAAATAGCCAGAGAGGAACATGTTCCGGTGCTCATCCATGTACAAGAATTAACACAGCCACAAGGACATTCTACCAGTGGTTCACAGGAGCGATATAAGAGTACCGATAGATTGCAATGGGAAAGAGATCACGATTGTATTGCGAAAATGCGGGAGTGGATGATCTCTTCGGAAATAGCCACCGAGGAAACTCTTTCAGAACTGGATAAAGACCTCAAAAAGCAAGTTCGTGATGGTAAAAAGGCCGCCTGGGAAGCCTTTCTGGCGCCACAGAAACAAGAACAGCAAGAGGCGATCACCTTATTGGGAAATCTCGCGGATAGTAGTGCCAATAAAATATTTATTGAAAAGATTAAAATCGACCTCTCTGCAGATACTGAACCAAACCGGGGAATTATCGTTGGGGCTGCACGTAGAGCACTCCGCTACGTAATTGCTGAAACAACCTCAGAAAAACGACAATTACAGGATTGGGTGAACAACTATTTCGAGATCGCTCAACCGAAGTTCAGTTCACATCTGTACTCGGAAGCAGCAAATAGGGCTACGAACATTTCCGAAGTGAAACCCACCTATAACAACGATGCCGAAGACGTGGACGGCCGCATAGTATTGAGGGATAATTTCGATCATATTTTTAGCAAATATCCTGAAGCCCTGGTCTTCGGTGAAGATACCGGAGCCATAGGCGATGTGAATCAAGGCCTGGAAGGGCTGCAGGAAAAGTATGGAGAACTTCGTATAAGTGATACCGGAATACGTGAAGCTACTATTTTAGGACAAGGAATTGGGCTGGCCATGCGTGGATTGAGACCCATTGCCGAAATCCAGTACCTGGACTATGTCATGTACGCCCTGCAAATTATGAGTGATGATCTGGCCACTCTTCGTTACCGTACCAACGGTATGCAAAAGGCACCCTTGATCGTTCGTACCCGTGGACATCGTCTCGAAGGAATTTGGCATAGTGGGTCACAAATGGGAGGCCTGATCCATCTCTTGAGGGGAATTTATATTTTAGTGCCTCGTGATATGACAAAAGCTGCAGGGTTCTATAACACTCTGCTCGAAAGTGATGAACCGGCTCTTGTTGTGGAATGCTTGAATGGCTATCGCATCAAAGAAAAGATGCCTGATAATTTAGGGGAATTTAAAACCCCGATCGGCGTTGTGGAGACCGTAAAAGAAGGAACCGATATTACGTTGGTTTCCTACGGAAGTACTCTCCGTATAGTGCAAGAAGCCGCCATTGAATTGCAACAGGCGGGTATTGACGCCGAAGTGATAGATGTGCAAACATTACTTCCCCTGGACCTCAATCATGATATGGTAAAAAGTGTTGCCAAGACGAACCGTCTCCTGGTAATCGATGAAGATGTTCCGGGCGGGGCGTCGGCATATATCTTAAATCATATTGTAGACCATCAAAATGGTTATCAGCATCTTGATAGCAAGCCACAGGCATTGACTGCAAAACAGCACCGTCCGGCCTACGGAACCGACGGCGATTATTTCTCAAAACCTTCGACCGAGGACGTATTTGAAAAAGTATACGAAATTATGCACGAAGCGAATCCGAGTGATTTCCCGAAGTTGAGGTAAACATTCTCACATAAAAATTTGGAAACCAAAATAATTTTATTGAATCTTTACACTGGTTAAGTAAATAACACAAGGAAAATGTTACATTTCGTTTTAAATAAAAATAACAATAATAACGGAACACCCTAGCAGAAACCTTGTCGCGATATACAGCCCGTCAGGTTTTTGAAACTGACGGGTTTTTTATTTTCAAAGGTAATAATCCTTCGAAGCCTTCCTTTGATCAAGGATGTCTTTTGTTCGCAGAAGCCACTTCGTGCAACGAAGCTTTAGCGAAGATCCATGGCATAGGAGGAACACCAAACCAGGTAATAAGATAAAGAATTATGTGTGGAATTGTATGTGCTTTTGATCTCAAGCAACCTGGCTCAGTGTTGCGGCCTCAACTGCTTACCATGGCGAAATGTCTTCGTCACCGCGGTCCGGATTGGAGTGGTATTTACGACGATGAAAAAGCCATTCTCGCCCATGAGCGCTTGGCGATCGTGGATCCCACTTCAGGGAAACAACCGCTTTTTAGTGAGGACAAAAAATTGGTATTAGCTGCCAATGGTGAGATCTACAATCATATGGAACTCAGAAAACAATTCGAAGGTAAATATAGTTTCCAAACCAAGAGCGATTGTGAAGTGATCCTGGCTTTGTACAAGGAAAAAGGCGCTTCATTTCTTGACGAGTTGAACGGAATATTCGGTTTTGCTATTTACGATGTAGAGAAGGATGAATATTTTATCGCTCGCGACCATATGGGTATCATCCCGCTTTACATAGGCTGGGATAAACATGGAACATTCTATGTCGCTTCCGAATTAAAAGCACTGGAAGGCATATGTACAAAGATCGAATTGTTTCCGCCAGGGCATTATCTGCATAGCAGGGATGGCAAAATAAAACAATGGTGGACACGAGATTGGATGAAATATGAAAATGTGAAGGATAATGAAACAAGTATTGAGGATCTGCGCGAGGCTTTGGATGCAGCGGTTCACCGCCAATTAATGAGTGATGTTCCTTATGGTGTATTGCTCTCCGGCGGATTGGATTCGTCCATCACTTCTGCCCTCGCAAAAAAGTATGCAGATAAACGGATCGAAAGTGGGGACAAAGATAGTGCCTGGTGGCCACGACTCCACTCCTTCGCCATTGGTTTGGAGGGCTCACCCGATTTGACCGCGGCACAAAAAGTTGCGGAACATCTCGATACCGTCCATCACGAAATTAAATTTACCATACAGGAAGGGATCGATGCCATAAAAGATGTAGTGTACCAGTTAGAAACCTACGACATCACCACCATCCGTGCTTCAACACCTATGTATTTAATGGCTAGAGCCATCAAAGCTATGGGGATTAAAATGGTGTTGAGTGGTGAAGGTGCCGACGAGATATTTGGAGGTTATTTGTATTTCCACAAAGCGCCAAACGCGGAGGAATTTCATAAGGAAACCGTGCGTAAGCTGGACAAGTTACATCAATACGATTGCCTGCGGGCCAACAAATCACTGGCCGCCTGGGGTATCGAGGGTCGAGTACCGTTCTTGGATAAAGAATTCTTAGATGTTGCCATGCGCATAAACCCAAAGGATAAAATGATCCTTGGAGATTCTCTCGACTTGCATTCACGTCAGGCAATGGAAAAATGGGTATTGCGCAAAGCATTCGAGGATATCTTGCCGGAAAGTGTGATATGGAGACAAAAAGAGCAGTTTAGTGACGGTGTCGGCTACAGTTGGATCGATAGCCTAAAAGAAATGGTCGATGAAGAAGTAACCGATGAACAAATGGAAAACGCTCAATACCGTTTTCCTGTTCAAACACCGGCAAGCAAAGAAGAATTTTACTACCGTTCAATTTTTGAAGAACATTTCCCTAGTGATACAGCAGCCTTGAGCGTGCCCTCCGTACCGTCTGTGGCCTGTAGTAGTCCTGTGGCTCTGGAATGGGATGAAAGTTTTAAGAATATGAACGACCCCAGCGGTCGAGCTGTGGCAAATGTGCATGATGATGCTTATGAAAAATAAAATAGTTTAAACCTTTATCCGGTGATATGGTAGCCTCCGTCAACGTGGCGTATTTCTCCCGTAATACGTCCGTCGGGTCTGAATAAATGGACAATTTCATTGGCCAGATCTCTAGGGCCGGCATTTCCTAAAGGACTTAAACGATCCGCGGTATCAACATCGGATTGATTTAAAGTTGCATTTCCCGCTTTACTTCCAATATAGGTAGAAAATCGGACTACATTAGCACGGATTCCTTTTTTTCTACCTAATTCATCTGCCAGTTCAATAGTAATCCGTTCCAAAGCGGCTTTTGCAATACTCATGTTCCGGTAGGGATGAAAGGTCACCTTTGACGCCGCTATATAACTGATCGAGCAGATAGAACTCCCGGCTTGCAATACGTCATATTTAAGCAGGTAATGCGCTAGACGGATCAAAGAATAGGCAGATACATCCATGGTATCACAAAACTCTTCCCTGGTAACGTCCAAGAGGGGCTTCACTTTTTTATTACGAATGGTTTTGTCCATTGCGATCGCATGTAGAAATCCATTGAGCTGAACCCCATCCTCTTTAAGTTTTTTTGCCAGATGATCCATATTCTCCTCCAGGGTGATGTCTAAAATTTCTACCCTTGAATCGCCTAACTCTTGTGAAATGGCCAGCTTAAAATCTTCAAAGTTTTTTTTTAAAAACGCCGAAGCACGATCGGATAGATCATGATGAAAAGGACTCACGCCCAAACCCGTACAAACCACTTTACCACCTAATCTCACCACTTCTTTTGCAACATACATGGCCAATGAATGTTTATCGGCTATACCTGTAATTAAAAATGTATTGTTTTTTAGCATCCTCAAGTTTTATAAAATTGAATAATGAACAGTTTAATTTACCATTTATATAAGGCTGTACCCCATGTCCATCCTGCGCCTACGGCTGCGAATAAAAGTAAATCGCCGGCCTCAAATCCACCATTCTTATGAGTTTCATCTAAAATAATTGGAATGGTTCCGCCCGAAGTATTGGCATACCTATCCATATTCGTTTTCACCTTTTCGAAGGGCATCCCAATCTTTTCAGCGATCGTTTTCAATATTCCAATACTGGGTTGGTGTGGTAATAACCACTTGATATCCTCCACACTATAGTTATTTTTATTTAGGATTTCATCGATACACTTAGGAACCACATCTATGGCCGTCTTATAAACTTCGGGGCCATTCATATGAAAAAAATGTTGCTTCCTATCTACACTGTCTTGTGAAGTCGGTACTTCAGAACCGCCTGCAAGTATCGTAAAATGTTCCTTCCCCCTCCCATCGGTGTGTAAAATGAAATCGATAAAGCCTTTGTCTTCCTCAGTTTCCGATAGCACCATGGCTCCTGCCCCATCTCCGAAGAAAACAGAATCCCTCCGACTCCAATCGGTGATAGTTGAAAATGTATCGGCGCCAATGACCAACACATGATCGTACATGCCCGATCTAATAAATTGTACACCTGTAGAAATGGAGAATAATGCCCCGGAACAAACTGCAGAGATATCGAAGGCAACAGAGCTCATCGCTCCTAATTTTTCCTGGACAAAGCAAGCACATGAAGGTGCGGGTCTGTCCGGTGTGGCAGTTGCGACAATAATCAGGTCAATATCGGAGGTTTCCAGATCGGCATCCTCGATGGCTAGTTGTCCGGCCTTAAATGCAAGATCGCTGGTAGTTTCACCGGTAGAGATCCGGCGCTCTCTAATTCCAAGATTTTTGAAGATCCATTCGTCTGATGAACCGACGGCTTTAAAAAAATCATTCTTAACGACATTTGCGGGCGCATAAGAACCTGTCCCCTTTATGTAAGCATTTCGCATAGTCCCCAAATTGATCGATAAAATTCAGTATTATTTTCAAGGAAGTAAACGAAAAGTGCAAATACTTACTACTTATTGATAAATTAACAAATAACAGTAGAAGTTTATATAGATATGGAATTTTTAGCCCTTGAATCGAGAACAAAATTGTGAATTTCGCAAAATTCCAGGTCTTGAACAGGAGAA
>SMXJ01000172.1 GCA_004356305.1 Bacteroidota bacterium
CAGGTACAAACCCTGCCTTAGTTTCAATAGTGATATCATCAACAACCAGGATGTTGAAACCATCATCGGGTTCTCCATCCCAAGTTGACCATACCGCAGTATTTTGAAGTCCCATATCACCAAGTGTATAGAATTCAAAATCGTCTTCGATAATAATTTGAGCATTGACTGAAAGTGTTAAAGCACAAGCAGCTAAAGTCAATAAGTAAAATCTTTTCATAATGTTTAAATTTTTTAGTTGTTCTTAATTATTAGGATGCAATATACAAATATTTTGCAAAAAACAATCTTCTTGACTATTTTTTTAATGTTAAAGAAAATCGATTAATCCCTTTACGTTGTTACGAAATTCGTAAATTCGTACCGTAAATCTTTCAAAGTTTATCAATGCAACATCCAACGCCCTATAAGCCAAAGCATAAAGTTAGAATTGTAACTGCAGCTTCGTTGTTCGATGGTCATGACGCAGCGATCAACATCATGAGGCGCATTATTCAAGCTACCGGGGTTGAGGTTATTCACTTAGGACACGACCGAAGCGTGGAAGAGGTTGTAAATACCGCTATACAGGAAGATGCCAATGCAATCGCCATGACGTCCTATCAGGGTGGACATAACGAGTACTTCAAATATATGTACGATCTGCTTCAGGAAAGAGATGCAGGACATATCAAGATCTTCGGTGGTGGTGGTGGCGTAATATTACCTTCAGAAATTAAAGAGTTGATGGATTATGGTATTACCCGCATCTATTCACCGGATGACGGACGTGAGATGGGCTTACAGGGAATGATCAACGATTTGGTGCAGCAAAGTGACTTTCCGATAGGAGATAAGCTGAATGGTGAAGAAAAAAGACTTTCGGATAAAATACCCGGAGCTATTGCCCGTGTTATCTCTTCCGCCGAAAATTTCCCGGAAATAGCAAAAGATGTTTTGGCCGAGATCCATAAAAAAAACGAAACCAAAAGTACTCCGGTACTGGGGATCACAGGTACGGGAGGTTCGGGGAAATCATCTTTAGTAGACGAATTAGTACGACGATTTCTAGTCGACTTTCCTGAGAAAACCATAGGTCTTATTTCGGTAGATCCTTCAAAAAGGAAAACCGGAGGAGCGTTACTAGGGGATCGTATTCGTATGAATGCCATCGATTCGCCACGAGTGTATATGCGCAGTCTGGCAACACGCCAAAGCAATTTAGCACTTTCCAAATACGTAGCCGAAGCCATTGAAGTGTTAAAAGCTGCGGAATATGACCTGATAATCTTAGAAACCTCCGGAATTGGACAAAGTGATACCGAGATCCTCGACCATAGCGATGTTTCATTATACGTGATGACCCCGGAATTTGGAGCTGCCACTCAACTTGAAAAGATCGATATGTTGGATTTTGCCGATCTGGTGGCTATCAATAAATTCGATAAAAGAGGTTCTCTCGATGCCTTACGGGATGTAAAAAAGCAATACATGCGGAATCATAATTTATGGGACACTCCTCAGGAGGAACTGCCTGTTTATGGTACCATCGCTTCCCAATTCAATGATCCCGGCATGAATAAACTGTACAAGGCAGTCATGGGTGAATTGGTTGAAAAAACCAAATGTGATCTAAAAAGCACTTTTGAAATCAGTGACGAGATGAGTGAAAAGATCTTTGTGATCCCGCCTGCACGAATACGATATCTTTCAGAAATTTCAGAGAATAATAGAGCATATGATGAAAAAGCAGATCTGCAAATAGAGGTTGCACAAAGGCTCTACGGAATTTTTAAGACCATAAGCTCTGTCGCTAATATCAATTCGAAAGGAAGTGAGAGATCCCTGATCACGAAAAATGGATTGGATACTGATGCGATCCTTCGCTATGCTCAGAATGACGACGATAAAGAATTCTTAAGATTATTAATTAAAGAATTTGACCGGGTAAAAATGGATTTCGACCCTTATAATTGGGAAATAATTACAGGTTGGACCAACAAAATAAAGCGATATAAAGACCCCATTTATTCGTTCAAGGTAAGAGGCAAAGAGATAAAAATAGAAACACATACCGAATCCTTGTCCCATTCGCTAATTCCTAAAGTTGTTTTGCCAAAATATCAGGCCTGGGGAGATATTTTGAAGTGGAATTTACAGGAAAACGTACCGGGAGAATTTCCATATACTTCAGGCTTATATCCTTTCAAAAGAATGGGGGAGGACCCTGCACGGATGTTTGCCGGTGAAGGTGGGCCGGAACGCACCAACCGTCGTTTTCACTACGTGAGTTTAGGGTTACCGGCAAAACGGTTATCAACGGCATTTGATAGTGTGACACTTTATGGAAATGATCCGGGTATTCGACCCGATATCTACGGAAAGATAGGTAACGCCGGCGTATCTATATGTTGTTTGGACGACGCGAAAAAATTGTATTCCGGATTTGATCTTACCCACCAACTTACCTCGGTGAGTATGACCATTAATGGACCGGCTCCTATGTTGCTCGGCTTTTTCATGAATGCTGCTATCGATCAAAATTGTGAGAAGTATATAAAGGAACAGGGACTTGAAAAAGAAGTGGAACAAAAGATCGCCAAAATATATAAAGGTAAAACCCGACCACATTACCAGGGTGATCTACCCGAAGGAAATGATGGATTGGGGTTAATGCTGCTGGGAGTGACAGGAGATCGAGTGCTCGATAAAGAAACTTATGATAAGATTAAATCCGATACCTTGAAGCAAGTACGAGGTACGGTTCAAGCCGATATATTAAAAGAGGACCAGGCACAAAACACTTGTATTTTTTCTACTGAATTTGCCCTGCGATTGATGGGTGACGTACAGGAATATTTTATTGAAAATAAGGTGCGTAATTTTTATTCGGTTTCTATCAGCGGTTATCACATCGCTGAAGCAGGAGCAAATCCGATCACACAACTGGCCTTTACCTTGTCAAACGGATTTACTTATTTAGAGTATTACCTAAGCCGTGAAATGGATATCAACGAGTTTGCACTAAATTTATCCTTCTTCTTTAGCAATGGTATTGATGCAGAATACTCGGTTATTGGACGTGTAGCCCGAAAGATATGGGCGAAAGCTTTGAAACATAAATACGGGGCAAATCCTAGAGCTCAAATGTTGAAGTATCATATTCAAACTTCGGGTCGTTCTTTACACGCTCAGGAAATTGACTTCAATGATATTCGTACGACACTACAAGCCTTGTATGCGATCTATGATAATTGCAATTCCCTACATACCAATGCCTATGATGAGGCGATCACAACTCCTACTGAGGAAAGCGTACGCAGAGCGATGGCCATACAATTGATTATCAACAAAGAACTTGGGTTGGCGAAAAACGAAAACCCGATGCAAGGATCATTCATAATTGAAGAACTTACAGATCTGGTGGAAGCAGCTGTACTTGATGAATTTGACCGGATCACTGAACGAGGCGGCGTGTTAGGTGCTATGGAAACTATGTACCAGCGAAGTAAAATTCAGGAAGAGAGTTTGTACTACGAGACATTGAAACACAATAGTGAATTACCAATTATTGGGGTGAATACATTTTTGAGCAGCAAAGGATCTCCCACTGTTCTACCTGCGGAAGTTATACGAGCTACGGAAGAAGAAAAGAAATATCAAATTTCAGTGGTTGAAAATTTGATTGAACATAATAAAGTAATAGCTCCCAAATTATTAAAAGACCTACAGCAGCGATCTGTAAACAATCAAAATATCTTTGAAGCCTTGATGGAAGTTTGTAAATATTGTTCGCTGGGACAGATCACAAATTCATTGTTTGAAGTAGGAGGGCAGTACAGGAGAAATATGTAAGCAGCAAACCAATTTTGTGAAACAAAATTGTGTGAGTCGCTTATCCCGAGCTAGACGAGGGATCTCACGAATGTCATGGGCTTTGTTTGGATGAGATCCACTTTTCGAAGCGAACAAGTGTTTGAATCGCACACTCTGAGCATAGTCGAAGGGTCTATGATTCTACAAAATGTTCAGATATAATTCAGATGAGATATTACGGTGAGTAAAATTTATAGTGTCATCATCCAGGTACGTTGTAGTTTTCTGAATTTTTTTAATTCATTACGCAGTACAGGAAGAAAATCACGACCATTGCTATGGGTTCGCTCTAAGCGTTCACAATTTTTGAACAAGCGATTTGTTAACCGGGTTACAGAGTCGGCATATTTATACTTGCCTTCAGAGAATGGCTGGCTTTCAGCCTTCAATATTTCCGGGGCCAGGGAAACAGATTGCTGAACGATATCCCCGGTAAAATAAACACTCGGATTTTCACTTCCATTTTTTTGTAAATAATTTAGATCGTCCACAAAATAATGTGAAATACTTCTGGAAATAGTAAATATTTCCATAGCCTTTTGATACAAAAGGGATTGGGGCAGGTGCTTGGGAACATTGGGTAACATAACTCGGTATTGTTTTTTCTAGCAATTGTTTCAAATTTACCAACAAAAAATCATAAAAAACTTTCGATTTTAAAGTAAAACAATACATTTGGTTTAATAATGTGTTAATTTGCGTTAAAATTATTATAAAAATGAATATTGATGCTCTCAACTGGAAAATATTGAAATGTCTGCAGCTCAAAGCGCGGCAATCCAATGCCGAAATAGGTAGACAAGTTGGTATAAGTTCACCGGCTGTTTCAGAACGAATTAGAAAGATGGAAGACGCCGGGATCATCAATGGATATTTTACCGATGTTTCCCCGTTTGAATGTGGATATCAATTAAAGGCCATTATTACTTTACGTGCCTTTATGGGAAAATTGAAACCTTTCTTGTCCAAGGTGAAAACCTATGATGAGGTACTAAACTGTTATCGAATTACAGGTAATGAGAACATAGTGATGGAAGTTGTTTTAAGAAATCAAAAACACCTGGAGATCTTCATCGATCAGTTGATAAGTTATGGGGAGACAAAGACACAAATAATCCTTTCACATGTAGTTGAGAATAATGAGATACGCCCTATCTAGTCCTTCGGAATGATTAAATGCGGTACAGTATTCAGGTCCCAATCTATTACCAAACCACCGGCAAGGGATCGTGCGATCTCCTTGCCGTACAAATGTTCACACAAATAGAGTGCTGCTTCGAAACTCCTGGCGCCCCCGGCTGAAGTAAGGTATTTTCCGTCGTGCACAAAGAACACATCTTTTCGAACGTCCAATGACGGAAACATTTTCCGCATGGCATCAATATCACCCGGGAAAGTAGTTGATACACTACCCTCCAATAAACCGGCTTTCGCCAGAACGAAGGCTCCGTCGCAGTGAGATGTGATAAATTGAGCTTGTTTATCTACTCGTCTTACAAAATCGAGCATGACTTCGTTTTCAAGATCTGTGTCGAGATGATGCTCTGCACTGGGTACTACCAGGATGTCAATTGTTGGAATGTCATCTTTGAGATAATTGAAATCCGGCAGGATACGCATGCCTTCAAAAGTTACGATAGCATCATCGGTATCGGCCACGGTAAAAACATTCATCGCTTTAATATTTTCTCTGAAAACAGTATGTTGAAAAATATCAAAAGGCGCGGTCAATTCGGTATTATAAACTCCGTCCATAATTAGGAATCCTACATTATATCGTGTAGAATCCAATTTCGGAAGCACTTTATGTTTCACCGGGGAAGGGCTTTCATTTACTTTAGAGGAAGTTGTTTTTTCTGAAGGGTTTCCACAGGCGATAATCCCGAAGAGGGTAGCTATAAGAAAGTATTTCATGTTATAAGTTATAAGTTAAAAGTTCACAGTTTTCAGTTGCCGATTGTCGGTTTTTAGTTGGTGATTGATGGTTGTCAGTTGGTGAGTTGGTTAGTGTTGGAATTTTATTTCAATCTATACCCTATACCCAATATCCATTACCAACACTATAAAACCTTCACCACCAATATTCCAAAGAAAACAGCGCTAAAAGCCATCATAAAACTACCGAAGGTATATAAGGCGAATAACCCGTAGTCTCCGTTCTTCAGAAAGAGATGATTCTCATAAACAAAGGCCGAAAATGTGGTGAAGCCTCCACAAAATCCGGTGGCGATCAACAACATCGTATTTTGGGAAATACTGTCGTTCTTTGCTGCTATCCCGAGTATAATTGCTACCGATAAACTCCCGATAATATTCACCGCAAAAGTACCGTATGGAAATCCTGTAGTCGCGCTGTTCAGGTATTTGCCTAATCCATAACGCAGGGTACTACCCAACCCGCCACCTAAAAATACTAAGAGTAATGGCTTCATTTGCGACTATTTATTTCCGCTGTAATTGGGATCGTTACTTCTCAGATCCTTATAAACCGGCACATAAATTTCGGTAAGCCACTCAGCTGGATTGGGAACACTATCCGGATCGTTGCTATAAACCTCAAACATCTTTTTACTAGGATCGGCTACGAGGTTATTTTGTGCTACATATTCCTGCGCCTTTTGATAAGCTTCTGCCAGGTTTGTGTAATTACCCATCAAGACGGTTTTTACCGCGGTAAGCGGTTCCATATAACCACAAAGCACGTCTCCTTGGATAACAATGATCCGTTCATTTACAGGTATCGCTGTGGAGAATATAACGGTGCCGTTTGCTTCATCCCATTCGTTATATATGGTGAAAGGCATACCAGCCATTGTGATCCTATATTGTTGTATAAAACCGGAAACTTTATCCATCATTGGTCCCATTTTACTACCGATCTCACCTAGTTTTGTCGCTGCCGTAGTGTACATATAATAACCTCCGCCGTGCTCCTTAATTCCTTCCACGGTTATGGTATATTTTTTCATATCCTCTTCTACTGCCTTCGCAATTCCTTCGAGACCATCAGCATGCATTTTTTTCATATCGGCGTCGAAATCCATGTCACTAAACGCATAGTAGGCCTTGTCCATAAAGGTATGTTCTCCTTTGATCCCCCATGTCACTTTGGTTCCTCCATCTACTTCTTCGAAGTTCCAATATACTTTCGGGTTTCGTTCTCCTCCCGGAGTGATTAAGGTAAGATCTTGCAGTATTTCTTTATTGAGAGTAACACTTGTGGTTTTCACAGAACCATCTATCATACCGGTCCACGAATAGGAGGCTCCTTCACCCATGGTTTGCTCAGGGAAGGAAAATATCATTGTTGAGTCTTCTTTTTTCCATGGGCCCCATTCTTCCCAGGACCTGAGATCATTTATTTTATTAAAGATCACTGAGTTGGGCGCGTTGATTATTTTAGATTCTTTTAGATCGTACTTTCCGTCTTTGGTGCCAAAATACACCGCTCCGCCGATAAGAACGATCAGGATCAAAAAGAGAAGATATTTCAAGAGCTTCATGCCGTGGTTATTTTTGATATTTCCTCGCTAAGATAATTAATTTTAAAAAGCTGAATCGGGCGAAGTGAGGGCATCCAATATTTTGTTACATTTGTCAAAAATAAATTATCGATACTGAAACCGAAAGTTTGAAATATTAAATTGATTTTAAATACGAATTATTAGTTTATCGACGGTTTCAACTTACCATTAAAAATAACTAAATACATAAAAATGAAACATAAACTTTTGTTGATAGCAGCTTTAGTAAGTCTGTTGTTCTTTTCATGTGGGGAAGGACAGAAAAATGAAAAAATTGACGATACGGTTGCCGTAAAAAACCTAGAAACTTCCGATTTTAATTATAATGTAGATCAGTTTGCGGATCTCAGAATATTACGTTACCAGATCCCCAGTTGGGAGGGCCTGACTTTAAAAGAACAGAAGTTGGTTTATTATCTTACCCAGGCCGGTTTGGCAGGGCGTGACATTATGTGGGATCAAAACTATCGTCACAACCTAAAAATAAGAAAAGCCCTCGAAACTATCTATACTTCATACGATGGTGATAAATCATCGGATGACTGGAAAAACTTTGAAGTTTACTTAAAGCGGGTATGGTTCTCAAACGGAATTCACCATCATTATTCCAATGACAAAATTAAGCCTGAATTTTCTCCGGAATATTTAAAAGGTTTGATAGCCGCTACCGGTGCAACACTTGAAGGTGAGGCCTTCGATGTGATCTTTGATGATACCGATGCCAAAAAAGTAAATCAGGGGAAAGGTGTTGATAATGTTGCCCTTTCGGCCGTAAACTTTTACGGACCTGATGTGACGAATGCAGATGTTGAAGGATTCTATCGAAATATGAAGTCACCATCACCTGACAAGCCATTATCCTACGGACTAAATTCCCAACTTGTAAAAGAAGATGGGGTATTAAAAGAGCGTGTATATAGATCGGGAGGATTATATGGAGCCGCAATCGATAAGATCGTAGAATGGCTTGAAAAAGCACAAGGCGTTGCCGAAAACAAAGAACAGGGAGATGCCATGGGATTACTAATTCAGTATTACAACACAGGAGACTTGCAGATCTGGGACGATTATAACGTAGCCTGGACTTCTGCAACCGAGGGTAATATTGATTATATAAATAGTTTCATCGAAGTGTACAACGATCCGTTAGGATATAGAGGTTCATATGAAACTATAGTCCAGATCAAGGATTTTGATATGTCAGAGAAAATGTCGGTTTTATCTGAAAATGCTCAATGGTTTGAGGATAATTCTCCTCTGATGGAAGCACACAAGAAGAAAAATGTAGTTGGTGTGTCCTACAAAGTGGTCAATGTAGCCGGTGAAGCCGGGGATGCCTCGCCAAGTACTCCAATTGGGGTGAACCTGCCTAACGCCAACTGGATTCGTGCATCCGTCGGAAGTAAGTCTGTTTCTCTTGGAAATATTATCAACGCCTATAATAACTCCGGAAATTCGGATCGATTAAAAGAGTTTGTGAACGATGAGGAAGAGTTGGCCTTGGAAGAAAAGTACGGACAAATGGGTGATAAGTTGCACACTGCTTTACATGAGGTTATCGGACACGCTTCCGGACAATTGAACCCGGGTGTTGGTGAAACCAAAGAAACACTCAAAAACTATGCGTCTACCTTGGAAGAAGGCCGTGCAGACTTGGTAGGACTATATTATTTGTATCACCCAAAATTACAGGAACTCGGTCTTGTAGATGATTGGAAAAAAGTGGGTATGGCGGCCTTCGATGGATATATTCGCAATGGGTTGATGACACAATTAATTCGTCTGAATTTAGGAGACGATGTAGAAGAATCACATATGAGAAATCGCCAATGGGTTTCTGCCTGGGCTTTTGAAAAAGGAGCAGCAGATAATGTAATCGAAAAAATTACACGTGACGGCAAAACCTACTTCAACATTAATGATTATGAAAAGTTGCACGAATTGTTTGGAGAACTATTACGGGAAACACAGCGTATTAAATCCGAAGGGGATTACGCGGCAGTTGAGGCCCTGGTTGAAGGCTATGGTGTAAAGGTGGATCAGGAGTTACATGCTGAAGTTCTGGAGCGGAACAAGCGATTTACATCGGCGCCCTACAGCGGATTCGTAAACCCTGTGATCGTGCCAAAGGTGAATGATGATGGTGAGATCGTGAGCTTTAGTATAGAACAACCGGAGACATTTGAAGAACAAATGCTCTACTATTCTAAGAATTACAACCATTTACCTGTTGAGAATTAACTATTGATCTAATAGACCAATATTATTAAGGCTCCCGATTTTTCGGGAGCTTATTTTTTTTCACTACATTACATATTCTTCCATATTCGAGCTTCCTACTATTTTAAATTAAGATCATATGAAGTTTGTTTTGACGTTATCATACTTCCTTTATTTTTCTTTATTGAATTCACAAATTTATTTTGAAGAAAAGGCTGCGCAATTGGGATTGGATGTGGCCTATGGCAATGGATTTTTAGGGGGAGGTATTTCATTTTACGATTTCGATAATGACGGACTTGACGATATAAGTTTAGGCTCTGCAACGGGGACAGATTATTACTTTTTTAAAAACATGGGGGGCTATTTTCAACCGATCTCATTTGCCGGTATTTATGGAGGGAATTTGCAAACAAAACAGGTAGTCTGGGTAGATTTTAACAACGACGGATATTTAGATTTTTTTGCCGCGAGTGATGAAGGACTTACCAAACTATTTAAGAATAATCAGAATGGTGTATTCACTGATGTGACTGCTTCCTGTGGTTTTCCTACAGAATTGTATGATACTTTTGGCGGGGCCTGGGGAGATTATAATAACGATGGTTTTTTGGATGTGTTTTTGACTATACGGGATGCTTCGCAGGTATATCCAAATTTATTATACCGGAATAATGGCGATGGTACTTTCACCGATGTTACGGTAATGGCAGGATTGGAAACGGATGGATATATGACGTTTTGCGCTGTTTTTTTTGACTACAATAACGATGGTTATCAGGATATTTACATGGCCAACGATAAATTTGTTACGGAGAATATTCTGTACAGGAACAACGGCGATGGTACTTTTGAAAATGTAAGTGAGGTTGCTGGCGTGAATCTTATAATGGGGGCTATGTCTACAACTATTGATGATTATAATAATGACGGATGGTTGGATATCTATGTTACGAATGATGACCAGGTGATTCCCAATACCACTACTGGCAATGCATTACTTCTAAATAACGGAGACGGAACTTTTACCAATGTAGCGGTTTCTTCAGGCACTACTTTTAATAGTGTAGGTTGGGGGGCGGTATTCTTGGACGCCGATAATGATGGCGATCATGATCTGTATGTTAGTGGGAGTAATACAGACCCTAACGGTCCTTTAACGGCGGCTTTTTATGAGAATTCAGGAGATGGGACATTTTCAATCCCTAAAGATGCCGGTTTCGAAAATGATACAGGGATCAGCTTTTCCAATGCCATCGGTGATGTTGATAATGATGGTTACCCTGAAATTGTAGTGCTTAATAATGGGGGTGGCAATATATTCTTATGGAAAAACAGTTCTGTCGATGATCAAAATTGGCTAAAAGTTAATCTTCAGGGCACGATTAGTAATAAAATGGGCATTGGTTCCTGGATCGAAGTAAGTGCCGGAGGGCAAATACAATATCATTATACACTATGCGGTGAAGGATATCTGGGCCAAAATAGCGGAAGTGAATTTTTTGGTTTGGGAACTAATCAGACCATAGATTATGTAAAAGTCAAATGGTTGAGTGGTACCGTA
>SMXJ01000173.1 GCA_004356305.1 Bacteroidota bacterium
GCTTAATTTTTCCGAAGGAAACCACACCATCGATCTCGGATACAACAGCCGGATTCGACGGGTTACGAGCTTCAAATAATTCGGTCACACGCGGAAGACCTCCGGTAATATCACCTGCCTTCGCAGATTTACGAGGTATCTTCACCAAAATATTACCCACTTTTATCTTATCATTATCATCCACCATCAAGTGAGCTCCTACGGGTAAGTTGTATGAGCGAATGACATCACCCTTGGCACCCAAAATTTGAAGTGTAGGAATCTTTTTCTTGTCTCTTGATTCTGATATTACCTTTTCCTGGAATCCGGTTTGCTCATCAATTTCAACTTGAAAGGTAACCCCCTGTTCAATATTCTCGTATTGGATCTTTCCGGCAAATTCTGAAATGATCACCCCATTATATGGATCCCATTGACAAACTACAGCACCCTCTTTCAGTTTTTGTCCGTTCTTAACGAAGATGTATGATCCGTAAGGAATGTTATTGGTACTTAATGTAATACCTGTCTTCTCATCGATCAACTTGATTTCAGAGGTACGGGAAATTACAATATTTACTGATTTACCATCGGTATCCTCACCTTTTACGGTCTTCAAATCCTCGATTTCAACTTTCCCGTTAAACTTAACAACAAGTTTATTTTCTTCGGAAATGTTTCCTGCAATACCTCCAACATGGAAAGTACGAAGGGTCAATTGGGTACCGGGTTCTCCAATGGATTGTGCAGCAACCACTCCCACAGCTTCTCCTCTTTGAACCATCTTATTGGTAGCCAGGTTTCTTCCGTAGCATTGTGCACAAATTCCTTTTTTCGCTTCACATGTTAATGCGGAGCGAACCTCGACCATTTCAACCGGAGACTCATCGATTATTACTGCTATCTCATCGGAAATATGACCTCCCGAAGCTACCAAAACATCTTTGGTCAACGGGTTGATCACATCATTTAAAGAAGTACGACCTTTAATTCTATCCGCCATCGTCTCAACAACTTCTTCGTTTTTCTTAAGCGCAGAAACTTCAATTCCTCTCAAGGTCCCACAATCGTCTATATTGATGATCACATCTTGCGAAACATCTACCAATCGTCTTGTTAAGTAACCCGCATCGGCCGTTTTTAAAGCTGTATCTGCAAGACCTTTCCGTGCACCGTGAGTCGAGATAAAGTATTCTAAAATTGATAAGCCCTCCTTAAAGTTTGAAAGAATTGGGTTTTCAATAATTTCACCTCCACCCGAGCTGGATTTTTTCGGTTTTGCCATCAATCCACGCATACCCGTTAACTGGCGAATCTGTTCTTTAGATCCACGAGCTCCCGAATCAAGCATCATATATACCGAGTTAAATCCTTGCTTATCTTCACGAATACGTTTCATCGATAATTCGGTCAATTCGGCATTGGTCGCTGTCCAGATGTCAATAACCTGATTATAACGTTCATTATTGGTGATCAATCCCATATTATAGTTGGCTATAATACCATCTACTTGTTTGATAGCAGAATCTATCATTCCTTGTTTTTCCTTCGGAATAATGATATCACCTAAACTAAATGACAATCCACCTTCGAATGCGAACTTAAATCCAAGATCTTTGATCTCATCCAGAAAAACCGCTGTTTCCGGAACTGAAGTCACGGTTAAAATATTTCCAATAATATCCCGAAGCGACTTTTTGGTCAACACCTCGTTGATATATCCGGCTTCTTCAGGTACCTTATCATTAAATATAACCCTACCCACAGTCGTTGTGATGATCTGCGTTGTTAATTCACCCTCTTCGTTAAAGTCCTTGGTTCTAACCTTGATCTCGGCGTTCAACTCTACTTGCTTTTCATTGTAGGCTATAAATACTTCTTCCGGAGAATAAAATGTTAATCCTTCTCCCTTCACAGCATTACCTTTTGTAGATGAACGCAACTTGGTCATATAATATAGTCCCAATACCATGTCCTGAGAGGGAACCGCAATCGGTGATCCATTTGCAGGGTTTAAGATATTGTGAGAAGCCAACATCAACAATTGTGATTCCAAAATCGCCTCTGGCCCTAAAGGTAAATGAACTGCCATTTGATCCCCGTCAAAATCGGCGTTAAAAGCGGTACACACCAATGGGTGTAGTTGAATAGCTTTTCCTTCTATCAATTTAGGTTGGAATGCCTGAATTCCCAATCGGTGTAAAGTAGGGGCCCTGTTTAATAGTACAGGATGTCCTTTCAAAACATTTTCAAGAATATCCCAAACAACAGGTTCTTTCTTATCTATGATCTTTTTGGCGCTCTTCACCGTCTTCACAATTCCTCTTTCGATCAACTTACGGATTATGAATGGTTTGTAGAGTTCTGCTGCCATGTCCTTCGGAATACCACACTCAGACAATTTAAGCTCAGGTCCTACAACAATTACGGAACGGGCTGAGTAATCCACACGCTTACCAAGCAAGTTCTGACGGAATCGACCTTGTTTCCCCTTTAAACTATCGGAAAGTGATTTCAATGGACGATTGCTATCCGTTTTTACGGCAGAAGATTTTCTGGTATTATCGAACAACGAATCAACAGATTCCTGAAGCATACGCTTTTCATTACGCAATATTACTTCGGGAGCTTTAATTTCCATCAAACGCTTTAAACGGTTGTTACGGATAATTACTCTTCGGTAAAGATCATTCAGATCTGAAGTCGCGAAACGTCCTCCATCCAATGGTACCAATGGGCGCAATTCCGGTGGAATCACAGGTACTACTTTCATGATCATCCAGGCCGGTTGATTCTCTCTGTTTTTATTTGCATCACGAAGGGCTTCAACTACCTGCAGTCGTTTTAAGGCCTCGGTTTTACGTTGTTTCGAAGTTTCGTTCTTCGCCTTGTGGCGTAATTCGAATGATAGATTATCCAAATCTATTCGATTCAACAACTCGATCAGGCATTCTGCTCCCATCTTAGCGATGAACTTGTCCGGATCACTATCTTCCAGATATAAGTTCTCCTGCGGAAGGGTCTCCAAAATATTCAAATACTCTTCTTCGGTAAGGAAATCCATCTTTTGTAACGGTTCCCCTTCTTCGTTCTTACCGATACCCGGTTGAATTACTACATATCTTTCGTAGTAAATGATCATGTCTAATTTCTTAGAAGGCAGGCCTAGCAAATAACCTATCTTGTTTGGTAACGAACGGAAGTACCAAATGTGCGCTACCGGTACAACCAGGTTAATGTGTCCCACACGGTCACGACGAACTTTCTTTTCGGTCACCTCCACGCCACAACGGTCACATACTATGCCTTTGTAGCGAATTCTTTTATACTTGCCACAGGCACATTCGTAATCCTTTACAGGACCAAAAATACGCTCACAGAAAAGACCATCACGCTCGGGTTTGTGCGTGCGGTAATTGATCGTTTCAGGCTTTAAAACTTCTCCTCGAGATTCTGCCAAAATAGACTCGGGCGAAGCCAAACCAATAGAAATCTTGTTGAACTTCTGAGTTGTGCTATCTTTAATTCTTGCCATAATGCTGAAAAAATATTCTTTAAAATTTTGTTGGATCGAGGTGCCTTTCGCACTCCCGGAAATCAATGAGAGATCCCTGCATGCACAGGGATATCATTATTCCTCTAATCTAATATCGAGTCCCAGACCTTTCAATTCGTGCATTAATACGTTGAAAGATTCAGGCAGACCCGGTTCTGGCATAGTATCCCCTTTTACGATACTTTCGTAGGTTTTTGCTCTACCAATTACATCATCAGATTTTACCGTCAATATTTCTCTAAGGGTGCTCGACGCTCCATAGGCCTCAAGTGCCCAAACCTCCATCTCACCAAATCGTTGACCCCCGAATTGAGCTTTACCACCCAATGGTTGTTGTGTAATTAATGAGTAAGGTCCGATAGAACGCGCATGCATCTTATCATCTACCATGTGACCAAGTTTCAACATATAGATCACTCCAACTGTTGCCGGTTGATCAAATTGTTCTCCTGTCCCTCCATCACATAGATAGGTATGTCCAAATCTTGGGATATCTGCTTCATCGGTCAGTTCGTTGATCTGATCCAGAGTAGCACCGTCGAAAATCGGAGTAGCGAACTTGCGCCCTAATTTTTGACCTGCCCATCCAAGAACCGTCTCATATATCTGTCCAATATTCATACGTGATGGTACCCCAAGTGGGTTCAATACTATATCTACCGGTGTTCCATCTTCAAGGAATGGCATATCTTCTTGGCGAACGATCCGTGCCACAATACCCTTGTTACCGTGACGTCCCGCCATCTTATCTCCAACTTTCAGTTTACGTTTCTTAGCGATGTAAACCTTGGCCAGTTTTAAGATACCGGATGGAAGTTCATCTCCAACAGAAATGGTAAACTTCTGACGTCTCAAGTTCCCTTGAAGATCATTTTCCTTAATTTTATAGTTGTGCATTAGATCGCGAACCATCAAATTGGTTTGCTTATGTGTTGACCATACCCCGCCTACCAGATGCGTATAATCGTCAACTGATATCAACATTTTTAGAGTATACTTTTTGCCTTTAGGGAATACTACTTCTCCCAAATCATTAGTAACCCCTTGAGCTGTTTTCCCGCCTAAAATGGAAAACAACTTCTCAACCAAAACATCCTTGAGACTATCGAATTTAGTATCGTAAAGCAGATCAAGTTCTATGATGTCTTCTTTATCTTTTGCTCTCTTGGCTTTGTCTTTAATAGCTCTAGCGAACAATTTCTTGTCTATGACTACACCACGTAGTGATGGAGACGCCTTCAAGGAAGCATCTTTCACATCACCCGCTTTGTCACCAAAGATGGCGCGTAATAATTTTTCCTCCGGAGTAGGATCACTTTCTCCTTTAGGAGTGATCTTACCTATTAAGATATCCCCGGGATTTACTTCAGCGCCAACCCGAATCATTCCATGTTCGTCAAGGTCTTTCGTGGCCTCTTCAGATACGTTTGGAATATCATTGGTCAATTCTTCATTACCTAATTTTGTGTCCCGAACTTCCAATGAATATTCATCGATATGAATTGAAGTAAATATATCTTCCCGTACAACTTTTTCAGAAATAACGATTGCATCCTCAAAATTATATCCTTTCCAAGGCATGAATGCTACTTTTATATTTCGTCCAAGTGCTAACTCCCCTTTTTCGGTGGCATACCCCTGACATAATACCTGTCCTTTTTTCACCAGGTCACCCGTACGTACAATTGGTTTCAAGTTGATAGAAGTACTCTGGTTTGTTTTTCTGAATTTGATCAGTTTATATGTCTTCAAATCTCCATCGAAGCTCACGGTTCGTTCATCATCAGTGCGATCGTAATTAATAGTGATCTCATCCGCATCGACGTATTCCACGACACCATTTCCTTCAGCGTTGATCAATACACGTGAATCTGATGCCACCTGACGTTCCAATCCCGTTCCCACAATAGGAGAATCTACAATCAACAATGGTACCGCCTGACGCATCATATTCGAGCCCATCAAGGCACGGTTAGCATCATTATGTTCCAGGAAAGGAATCAGGGAAGCCGAAATTGATGAGATCTGGTTTGGTGCAACGTCTGTATAATGAATACTTTTTGGATCCACCACAGGGAAATCACCTTCCATACGTGCAATAACACGATCTGTATTGATGGTACCGTCC
Source organism: Bacteroidota bacterium (assembly GCA_004356305.1). GTDB lineage: Bacteria > Bacteroidota > Bacteroidia > Flavobacteriales > Flavobacteriaceae > Aureisphaera. Next base: position 5,664 of record SMXJ01000173.1, read on the forward strand.
TTTAATAAAGGAATATTTGCCTGAGCAATATATTTATCTTCTTCTTCTTCTGCGGAAAGATAGATCGGCTTATTCTTAAAATCTATCTTACCATTCTCCACTTTTCGATATGGAGTTTCGATGAAACCAAGGTTGTTTACTTTGGCATATACCGAAAGGGAAGAGATCAACCCAATATTCGGTCCCTCAGGAGTTTCTATCGGACAAAGTCTTCCGTAGTGAGTATAGTGAACATCACGTACTTCAAAACCTGCTCTTTCTCTCGATAATCCACCAGGCCCTAATGCTGAAAGACGACGTTTGTGCGTGATCTCCGCCAGTGGATTGGTTTGATCCATGAATTGAGACAGTTGATTGGTTCCAAAGAAAGAATTGATCACCGAAGATAAAGTCTTTGCATTGATCAAGTCGATAGGTGTAAATACTTCATTGTCACGAACATTCATACGTTCACGAATGGTGCGTGCCATGCGAGCCAATCCCACTCCAAACTGTGATGATAATTGTTCTCCAACTGTACGAACACGACGGTTAGAAAGGTGATCGATATCATCAATTTCGGCTTTAGAGTTGATCAATTCGATCAAGTATTTTACAATGGTAATGATATCTTCTTTGGTAAGCACTAGCTTGTCCATCGCAATATCAAGACCCAGTTTTTTATTCATACGGTAACGACCCACCTCACCCAGGTTATATCTCTGGTCTGAGAAGAATAACTTATTAATAATTCCTCGGGCGGTTTCCTCATCGGGTGGTTCGGCATTACGTAATTGTCTGTAGATGTGCTCCACCGCTTCCTTTTCAGAATTGGTAGGGTCTTTTTGCAAAGTATTATGGATAATTGCGTAGTCTGCCTGAAGGTTGTCCTCTTTGTGCAATAAGATCGTTTTTGAACCCGATTCTAAGATCTCTTCGATATGTTCCTTTTCAAGAACCGTATCACGATCCAGGATGATCTCATTACGCTCTATAGAAACCACCTCTCCTGTATCTTCATCTACAAAATCCTCGTGCCAGGTTTTCAATACACGTGCTGCCAACTTACGGCCCAGGTATTTCTTCAATCCGGTTTTGGTTGCTTTAATTTCTTCCGCAAGATTGAAGATCTCAAGGATATCTTTATCTCTTTCAAAACCAATCGCACGGAAAAGTGTAGTTACCGGTAATTTTTTCTTTCTATCGATATACGCGTACATCACGCTGTTGATATCGGTAGCAAACTCTATCCATGAACCTTTAAAAGGAATGACACGTGCCGAATAAAGTTTAGTACCATTGGCATGGAACGACTGCCCGAAGAACACCCCCGGAGAACGGTGTAGTTGAGAAACCACTACACGCTCTGCACCATTGATACAAAACGTACCACTGGGGGTCATATATGGGATAGTTCCCAAATAAACATCTTGTACTATGGTCTCGAAGTCTTCGTGTTCTTCGTCTGTACAATATAATTTTAATCGTGCTTTTAAAGGCACACTATATGTCAATCCCCGCTCGATACATTCCAGGATCGAATACCTTGGTGGGTCAACGAAATAATCTAAAAATTCTAAAACGAATTGGTTGCGGGTGTCGGTAATTGGGAAGTTTTCCAGGAAAGTCTTGTACAGTCCTTCTTGGCTTCTTTCTTCTGATTTGGTTTCCAACTGGAAAAAATCCTGAAATGATCTTATTTGGATGTCCAGAAAGTCCGGGTAATCCGGCTTATTTTGTACAGTGGAAAAATTCAATCTTTCAGTTTGTGTTGCTGACATCTATGGACGGAATTTTAATTAAAAAAACAGTGATAGCATATACGCGAAAATTAGTAACCTTTATATACGCAAAATGGTTTAGGTCTTTTCCGGCGATGGGAAAGACCTAAACCTTAAGGTTTGAATTGAGAAGAACTTACTTAAGCTCAACCTCTGCTCCTGCTTCTTCTAACTGAGCTTTAAGAGCCTCAGCTTCATCTTTTGAAACACCTTCCTTGATTGGAGAAGGAGCATTGTCAACTAAATCCTTAGCGTCTTTAAGACCCGTACCGGTTAATTCTTTAACGAGTTTTACAACTGCCAATTTAGAACCACCTGGAGCGGTAAGGATTACGTCGAATTCTGACTTTTCTTCAGCCGCGTCTCCACCGGCAGCACCTCCACCGGCAACAACAGCTACGGCTGCAGCAGCAGGCTCAATGCCATACTCATCTTTTAATATAGTAGCTAACTCATTAACTTCTTTTACAGTCAGGTTAACCAATTGTTCTGCGAAATCTTTTAATTCTGCCATTTTCTATCTTTTTAAAATAATTTGTGTTTATAATTTAATCAGTGCAATAATTTATGTTACCCTTCTCTTTCCGATAGGGTTTTTACTATACCGGCTATAGTTCCTCCACCGGTTTTAAGTGCCGAGATAACAGTCTTAACAGGCGATTGGAGTAATCCGATAATCTCTCCAATAAGCTCTTCCTTAGATTTTATCTCAACAAGCGTATCTAACATATCATCACCTACATATATCGATTTCTCAATGTAAGCGCCTTTTAATAAAGGTTTGTCAGACTTTCTTCTGAATTCCTTAATAACTCTTGCCGGCGCATTACCTGATGCAGAAACCATTAGCGAAGTGTTTCCTTTAATTACTTCGGACAATTCTCCGAAATCTTTCTCCGAAATCTCCATGGCTTTAGCCAACAAGGTATTTTTAACTACTTTCAACTTCACTCCTGCTTTAAAACAAGCACGACGAAGGTTTGAAGTTGCTCCTGCATCAAGACCTGAAATATCTGCTAAATAAATAATAGAGTTCTCAGAAAGATGTGCAGTCAACTGTTCAATTACTTGTGATTTTTCTTCTCTTGTCATAATCTTACAATATTACTGCTCACTAAATTTTTTAGTGTCGATCTGGATACTAGGACTCATAGTGCTAGACATAAAGACACTTTTAATGTATACACCTTTTGATGATTGAGGCTTCAACTTAACAAGCGCTGTTAATAATTCATGTGCGTTTCCGGCGATCTTATCAGCATCGAAAGATGCTTTTCCAATTGCAGCGTGAACAATTCCGGTTTTGTCAACTTTAAAGTCAATTTTACCGGCTTTCACATCTGAAACAGCCTTAGCAACATCCATAGTTACCGTACCGGTTTTTGGGTTTGGCATCAAGCCGCGAGGGCCTAACACACGTCCTAACGGACCCAATTTACCCATCACACTCGGCATAGTCACTATGACGTCAACATCTGTCCAACCTCCTTTAATTTTATCGAGGTACTCGTCTAATCCAACAAAATCTGCTCCTGCCGCAGTAGCTTCAGCTTCCTTATCCGGAGTCACTAAGGCTAATACCTTTACGTCTTTACCTGTACCATGTGGTAAGGTTACAACACCACGAACCATTTGATTGGCTTTACGAGGGTCTACATTAAGACGGACAGCAAGGTCCACAGACGCATCAAAATTTGCGTTGGTAATTTCTTTTATTAAAGCAGAGGCTTCCGAAACCGAATAGGTTTGGTTTGGTTCTATTTTAGCCATTGCTTCTTTTCGCTTTTTCGTTAATCTTGCCATTTTATAGATTCTTTTTCTAGATTAAAAAGGTGCGGCACCTTTTACTTTAACACCCATGGATCTTGCAGTTCCGGCAATCATTTTCATGGCAGACTCAATGGTAAATGAATTTAAATCGACCATCTTGTCTTCCGCAATCGCTTTAACCTGATCCCAGGTAATAGAAGCTACTTTATTAATATGAGGTTCGCCAGAACCTTTTTTCGTTTTAGCAGCCTCAAGGATCTGCACTGCAGCGGGCGTGGTTTTAATTACAAAATCAAACGATTTGTCCTTATAAACCGTAATCGTCACCGGCAATATTTTTCCCTGCTTATCCTGAGTTCTACCGTTAAATTGCTTACAGAACTCCATGATGTTAACACCGGCAGCACCTAAAGTGGGTCCAACAGGGGGTGATGGATTGGCAACACCTCCGCGAACTTGCAACTTAACTACCTTATCTACTTCTTTTGCCATCAATTAAATTTTAATTCGGTATTTTTCTTGAGTGGAAGCCTAAGAAAAAACCCATTATATAGCGTGTAACAATTAAACTTTCTCTACTTGCATATAGCTCAATTCCAACGGAGTTTTTCTTCCGAAAATTTTCACCATCACTTCAAGCTTACGTTTCTCTTCATTGATCTTCTCGACGGTTCCATTAAACCCGTTAAAAGGACCATCGATTACTTTTATGGTCTCACCTATTACAAAAGGAATATTGACATTTTCATCTTGAACGGCCAACTCATCCACCTTACCGAGCATTCGATTTACTTCAGCTTGACGTAAAGGCACCGGGTCACCGCCCTTGGTCTCACCCAGGAAGCCAATAACTCCATTTATCGATTTTATAATATGTGGCACTTCACCTGTCAAACTCGCCTGGATCATGATGTAACCCGGAAAATAAACACGCTCTTTACTTATTTTCTTCCCATTGCGAATCTGGATCACCTTTTCAGTCGGTACTAAAACCTGCTCGATAAGATCTTCAAGTTTCAATCGAACGATTTCAGACTCGATATAAGATTTGATCTTATTCTCTTGCCCACTAACCGAGCGAACCACATACCACTTTTTTGAACTCTTAGTTTCAGTCATTGTAACTTACTTAGGACTTGATCCAGACAAAATATTCCCTGACAAGTTTACTAAACACAGTATCTACTCCCCAAACTATCAAGGATAGAATTATAGAGAATACCGCTACTACAACAGTGAGACGTTGTGCTTCAGACCAATCTGTCCAAGTCACATGATTCTTAAGTTCATTATAAGATTCTTTGATGTAGTTTATCATTTTCAGTAATTTATTTTATTTCCAAACACAGCTTTACGGCCATTTGTTTTCGAGCACGGGTTGAGAGACTCGAACTCCCGACACCTGGTTTTGGAGACCAGTGCTCTACCAACTGAGCTAAACCCGTAAATAAAAGTCAAGGCGTCCCGCTGTTGCGAGACACCTTCATACTTTCATATATAACTGTTACTAGTCTAATATTTCAGTTACCTGACCCGCACCTACTGTTCTACCACCCTCACGGATTGCAAAACGAAGGCCTAAGTTCAGCGCTATAGGCTGAATTAGTTCAACGGTAATTGTCAAGTTATCTCCAGGCATAACCATCTCTACTCCATCAGGAAGTACGATGTTACCGGTTACATCAGTTGTACGTACATAAAACTGAGGTCGGTAGTTATTGTGAAAAGGGGTGTGACGTCCACCTTCTTCTTTCTTAAGAACATACACTTCAGCTTTAAATTTGGCATGAGGTGTTACCGATCCTTTCTCACAAATAACCATACCACGACGGATATCAGTTTTCTCAATACCTCTTAAAAGGATGCCAACATTATCGCCTGCTTCCCCTCTATCAAGAATCTTACGGAACATCTCAACTCCGGTTACTGTGGAGGTTAATTTCTCGGCTCCCATACCAATAATATCGACCGCGTCTCCGGTGTTCGCAATACCGGTCTCGATACGGCCGGTTGCAACAGTACCACGACCCGTAATAGAGAATACATCTTCGATAGGCATTAAGAATGGTTTGTCCATTTCACGAACAGGCTCTTCGATCCAGGTATCAACAGCTTCCATCAACTCGACTACAGTATCAACCCATTTTTGCTCACCGTTTAGTGCACCCAGTGCGGAGCCGGCAATAACAGGTCCTTTGTCACCATCATATTCGTAAAAAGTAAGAAGTTCTCTAATTTCCATCTCCACCAGTTCAAGCAGTTCATCATCATCCACCATATCCACTTTATTCATATATACAACCATACGAGGAATACCTACCTGACGTCCAAGAAGGATGTGCTCTCGAGTTTGAGGCATAGGACCATCTGTTGCAGCAACTACCAGGATGGCGCCATCCATCTGTGCAGCACCTGTTACCATGTTCTTCACATAATCCGCGTGACCAGGACAGTCAACATGCGCGTAGTGACGATTGGCTGTTTGATATTCCACGTGAGAAGAGTTAATTGTGATACCTCTTTCTTTTTCTTCAGGAGCATTGTCAATTTGATCAAAAGACATAGCATCTGAATAACCGGCATCTGCCATCACTTTTGTAATAGCAGCAGTTAATGTTGTTTTACCATGATCTACGTGTCCAATAGTACCTACGTTTAAGTGAGGTTTCGACCGATCGAATTTTTCTTTAGCCATCTTGTATAAATTTAATCTTAGTTATATATTAGTGTTCAATTATAATCTTATTTGAGCCAATGATGAGATTTGAACTCATGACCTCTTCCTTACCAAGGAAACGCTCTACCCCTGAGCTACACCGGCTAAATTGGGTTGCAGGTTTTGCGTAAAAAGTCGCTCTTGCAACTGTAAAACTCCGCCTTCTATACTCCATAGATGAGATGAAGTTTTTGAGCGGTTGTTCATGCCTCAGGCGTGACAACATTCCGCTTTGAGCGGGAGACCGGGTTCGAACCGGCGACATTCAGCTTGGAAGGCTGACGCTCTACCAACTGAGCTACTCCCGCTTTTTCAATCTGAATTTCTTCAGAATTTTCATTTCAATATTTCAAATTTTCGCGGGAAATCTGCCTTGAAAATGCGTGCAAAGATAGCCATAATTTCAATGGCCTCCTAATAAGTAGTTGAGAGAATCAGCCGGCTATTTTAGAGAAAACTTCGTGATCGACCAAATTCAATCAATTCCCCATTAGGAAACTACTCAAAAGTTCATGAATTACATCATTCCTCTTCATGAGCCCAAACACACATTTTTTAATACGCTCTTACAAATCAAGCTTTTGACCGTAGGGCTTTTCAAAAAACATTTGAGCATCTTCAGGATTACCTTCGGTGATGTGGGGAGAGCAGGATTCGAACCTGCGAAGGTGAAAACCAACAGATTTACAGTCTGTCCTCGTTGGCCGCTTGAGTATCTCCCCCAATGCTGTTTAAACACACTATTTTAAAGAACTTTTGAGCCGATGGAGGACTCCCTAAATAAAATCCAAATTCCTGAAAATTATTTTTCCCTTAAGCGTTTTTCAGTTTTTCAATGAGCCGATGGAGGGACTCGAACCCACGACCTGCTGATTACAAATCAGCTGCTCTAGCCAGCTGAGCTACATCGGCAATTTTCCTTTTCCAGACCACATTTTCTGCATAAAAAAGTCCGCTATTTCTAGCGGACTGCAAATGTATATAAATTATTTTTTCTATAACACGTTTTTTACATAAATTTCGTCAGGCATGGGCCCGTTGTTTCTCTTTTCTTTTTTTAAGTTGTCTTTCCAATGATTGCACGCACTCATCGGTTCCTGCCTCAAAGGTGCGAGCCTCTTTTTTTACCATGAGGTCGCCCCCTGGAATACTCAATAAAATTTCGGTAATTTTGTTCTGTTTGTCACTGGTATTTTGAACCTTTAAAAACACATCGGCATAAATGATCCTGTCGTAATATTGTTCGAGTTTTGAAATCTTCTTTTCGATAAATTCGATAAGTTTATGGTCTGCTGCAAAATTGGGAGTCTGCACATTTACCTTCATACACTAAAGTTTAAAGTTAATAGTCATTTTGCGTTTCTGGGATGGGAGTTTTTATACACCCGTTTCAATTGTGCCATACTATTATGTGTATACACTTGAGTCGAGGCTAAACTCGCATGCCCTAGTAGCTCTTTCACTGCGTTTAAATCTGCACCTTCATTGAGTAAGTGCGTTGCAAAAGAATGCCTTAAGATATGAGGGCTTCTCTTAACTTTTTCTGATGCCTTACTAAAATATGAATTTATCACGCGATAAACAAGTGTTTCATATATTTTAATGCCTTTTTTCGAGAGCAATAAAAACTCCTCATCTTCTATGATGGATAGCTCTTCTCTCTCGCGGAGATATTGATCTAATGTGACCTCAATGGATGGTAATAATGGGATGATGCGCTCCTTATTTCTCTTGCCCAGAACTTTGATGGTTTTTTCGGAAATTGATACCTGGGAAATTTTTAGATTCACCAACTCCGCCCGTCGAATTCCTGTTGCGTAAAACAACTCAACTATCAATCGATTTCGCAATCCTTCAAATCCCTTTTCTTCACTTAGCAATTGAATGACATCGTCAATTTCTTTTTCTGAAAAAGGAACCTGCAATTTCCTGCTCATCTTCAAAGCTTTGTGTTTGGCTAAAGGATTCTCCTCGATCTGCTTGGTCTTCAGTAAGAATTTATAATAGGATTTTAAAGAAGAAATCTTCCTGTTGATGCTCCGGTTGGAAATACCACTATCGACCAAAAAAACGATCCAACTTCTAATGATCCCATAGTTTACAGTTTTTATTCCAACCTCCCCCGCAGCCAGATCCAAATCATCATAATTACTCTCTACAAATCCAAGGAATCCGTCCAGATCGTTTCGATATGCCAAAATCGTGTGAGCAGAATATTTTTTTTCCAGCAGAAGGTAATCGATAAATTGGGTAAAGGGCATGGGACCGAATTGAAATCTAAATGTACAATAATTGGATGAAATATGGAGGAAGGTAGAAAGTCAAAAGACGAAAGACATAAGTTGAAAGGTTGAAATATTCTATTCTGAAAGCTGGAAGCAAAAAAAATCCGTTGAACGGTGTCCAACGGATATTTATATGATTAGATAAGCGGGGGAAATTAAATTTCTTCCGCGTCTCTTAGTCCTTGAATGTATTGTGCTTTTTGAATTTGGGCTCTCCGTGTTACCGAAGGCTTACTAAATGCTTGTCTTCTACGCAATTGACGCATGGTTCCCGTTCTGTCAAACTTACGTTTGAAACGTTTTAGCGCTCTATCGATATTTTCTCCGTCTTTTACCGGTATTATTAACATAGTTCTTAACCTCCTCTCTTTAGGGATGGCAAAGATAGAAAGTAATTTATAATTGACCGTGAAAAAAATAAAAAAAGTTATTGTTTGAACAAAGATGCTCGTTTACTTAAATCTTGAATTAGCTTCTCTTCTTCTTCGCTTTCCAGTAAAACGTTATAGTTTTTCCAAAATTCTTTATTATAAGGCCTCGATGAAAAAATGTCTTCAGACCATTCATTTTGTAATGCCTGGTTTATAATATCCGGATCCAGAATGATCTCAGTAAACAATATTTCTTGAATTGTATAGTAAAATTGCTCATCTCTGTCAATGCCCAGCTCCTCTTCCATTTTTTCTTTTTCCGAAGACCTATCCCCTATCTTAACCAGCTTAGGTGTTTCATAATAATAATAATTAGGATACATTTTGTTTTCGTACTCCATATAAGTCATTATGAGTTTATGATTGACCTGTGTATCAAACAGGCTCTTGCTTCTGTTTTTTTGAACATCTGAAGCGGCAACCAACTCATACTCTATTTTTTTAATGGCATAATTATCCCAATAAATGTATAGCCAACCGTTTGCCTCATAACCTTCGTTGTATATGTATTTGGTATTTAAACCGATGAAATCTTTACTCTTAGAAATTTTTATCTTGTAAAGCTTTCTTTCATTATCAACCAGAATGGTATCTAGATCAAACTGATGTTTATCAAGCATATCTTTACCAAATAAAGCCAGTTGCATATTCGAATTTCGCACCAAATTAAGTCGTCCTCTAAAGAAATTCTCTAAACCATTAACCCTTCTGTCATTCCACTTTATAGCATCGATTAAAGATGATGTTTCAATAGTATCCCTGTCTAGTTTTTTAGATTTTAGATCGATGTTTTTTGCATGGTATTTTAGATACGAATAATATGTAAATAAACTATCAACATCTCTTAAATCATAACTCTTTCTGATTTCATCAACATTGATTTTTAAATTATCCATAGCACCGGAAGCATAACTGGAATCATACAAGGTAAGCGCACTTTCAATGAGCCATTTGAATTCTTTTTTATTGCGCTCTTTGTGTCTCAAAAACCCTTTTAGCAAATACGGCTGCTCCGGTAAATTTTCTGATAATCGTTTAATTGCCCTCAACACTATATCATTACCTGTTTTGGGTCTCGTCTCTGCTATAAGTAATACTTCATCTAAAGAAGCTATATCTTCTTCCAGATATACATCCATAGTAGAATCAAAATCGCTTATAGTGGTTTTAAAACTTTTATAGCCTATAGAAGATATAATAAGAGTATCTTTTTCAAATTCTCGAGGAACGAATAAAACAAATTTACCATCCGCATTACTTATAGTTCCTATGGTCGTATTTTTAAGATAAATACTAGCGCTTTCTATTGGAAGAAACGTCAAAAAATCAAGGATCTTACTCTTGATCTCTGTTTGAGAAAAAGCATTTATACAAAAGAAACAAATCGATAAACTAAAAAGTTGTTTTGAATAACTATACTTCATCTTTTGTAAATAAATTTAAATTGACTTCACTATCATCTCGCTAAATAGGAAGACCAAAAGTGGAACTAACCAGCAGTGTTCTAGGTGACTGGTCTATAATCTTTCCCATCAATAACAATTTTAGCAATAAAATTTTAATTTTTGTTAAAATTGTTAAACACTATTTCGAAGGTCTATAATCTTTCCCATCAATAACAATTTTAGCAATAATCTCACGAAGGATTTCACTCGTTCCACCACCAATAGGGCCTAAGCGACTGTCACGAAACAATCGTGCCATGGGGTAATCTTCCATATAACCATATCCCCCAAGTAATTGAAGGCATTCATAAGCCACCTCATCAGCCACTTTGGTAGAGGTTAATTTAGCCATAGTGGCCTCTTTAACCATATAGTCTCCCTTATTTAAACCCTGGGCAGTTTGGTAATTAAACGATTTACATACCGCGACCTCTGCCATCAGTTGCGCTATCTTATGACGTAAGGCTTGAAACTTCGAAATACTTTGTCCAAAGGCGGTACGGTCCTTCATATATTGTATAGTATACTCAAGCGCCCATTCACTACGAGCATGGGCATTCACGGCCATTATAAGTCGTTCCAGAGCGAAGTGCTGCATTAAATAACCAAAGCCTTCGTTCTCATCACCCATTAAATTTTCAAGTGGAATTTCAACATTGTCAAAGGCGATCTCGGCGGTATCACTGGCACGCCATCCTAACTTATCCAATTTGGTAGCCGAGACACCGGGCGTTTCACAGTCGATAACAAAAATACTTATCCCTTTGTTTCCAGATTCGGGATCGGTCTTTGCAGCAACGATCATATAATCACAGTACACACCATTGGTAATAAAGGTCTTGGAACCATTGATGAGGTATTTATCCCCTTGCTTCACGGCTGTAGTTCGCATCCCTCCTACGTCACTTCCTCCAAATGGTTCCGTAATACACAGGCATCCTATTTTTTCGCCGGTGATACTTGGCCTGAGATATTTCTCCTTTTGTTCATGATTACCTTCTTTATTAAGGTGGGTCATCGCGAGATAGGCATGCGCCCACATGGCAGCGGCAAAGCCACCGGAGTTGATCTTTTGCAATTCTTCCAAAAAGATCACTGTATAAAATAATTCGAGTTGCAATCCGCCATAGGTTTCGGGGGAATTAATTCCGAAATATCCCATCTCGCCCATTTTCTTCCAAATAAAGCGATCGATTTTTCCCGATTTTTCCCACTTCTCTATATGCGGTACAACTTCTTTCCGTAAAAAATCCTGAAAACTTTTTCTGAAGAAATCGTGTTCTTCAGTAAAATAAATACTATTCATCCACCTTCTATTTAAGCTGATAAATTTAGTGATACTCGAAGAAGTATAGGTCTAAATTTATATTTGGTCAGCAGACAAATATAAAGCAATTAACTCTAACTTACGAGGGGTAATTCCTTCGATTTTCAGCAATTCTGAAAGGTATTCAACCCCTTCTCTCAGCCTCACGAATTCCCAAATTTTCTTGCCCATATCAAAGGACACACCCGGAATAGTAGCAAGGTCGGAAGCCGAAGACGTATTGATATTCATCTTTTCGATGGGCTGAGGTGTTTTCACCGTAAACCGGAGCAGCGTACGTTGAACAACGTCTGGTTTCAAACCCCAAATATCATACAGCTGCAGATCGTGACTGAATCCTCCTAATTTCTCCCGCCTTTCCACAATGCGTTTACTCAATATTTCTCCTATACCACTTACCTCTTGAAGATCTTCCGGCGTCGCTATATTAATATCCTTTTTTTCTGAAAAAGAAAGCTTTGAAGTAAACCGGTTATAACGCTCCTTTTTTGGCCTCGGATTCGTTACCCATTCCGGGAATTTGAAAAACGGACTCATCTTTTCCAGAACCGAATCCGGTACCTGAGTGACACGTTTGAAATCCGCTATAGAATTGATCCATTGATCCTTCTCCCGAAATTCTTTCAGACGATCGAATCCTGCAGGGGTCATCCCAAGTGTATACGCTTTGAAATCGGTTATAAAGTTGGGATTGAAGGGATACAGCTTCGGTTTTCTAAGTTCAATTTCAGCAAAACGAAGAGAATCGACTTTCCGTAGTAATTCGATCATTTTTGCGGAAGAAGTATCAAAGGATTTTTCTTCAGTAAAAGAAACAAAAAGGCTGATATATAGCAGCCCTGTGAGTAGGGTCAGTAAAAGTAAAATCCCAACTCGTTGGCTTCTATCGAAACCGAGATGGGATTTCAGTTGTCTAATTTTCATAACTCCACAATTTTAAATGCCGGGGAGTTAGTAAAATAGTTTTATTCTAAATTGTCACTATCGTGCGACTTTTATCGCATCGAGATACCTCCTAAGCTGTTTTTTAACAACTGGGAAAAGGAAGAACAGGCCTACCATGTTCGGGAAGATCATCGCGAAGATCATCGCGTCTGAGAAATCCCAAATCGATTGCATATTCGCTGCGGCTCCAATAATCACAAAAATCAAGAATAATAATTTATACACTAAGTCCATGGTTTTCCCTCGACCAAAAAGATACTTCCATGATTGGAGTCCATAATAGGACCAGGAAATCATGGTTGATACTGCAAATAGTACGACTGCAACTGTCAAGAATATATTGGAATAAGGTATGAATTCAGCAAAGGCCTTTGAAGTAATTCCGGCGCCTTCGTAAGATAAGCCGTCAATAATTACAGCACCAGTTCCGTCGCCTCCATAATCAAAATAGCCTCCGAAGTTAAAGATGATAATCACCAACGCCGTCATCGTACAGATCACTATTGTATCTATAAATGGTTCCAGTAAAGACACCAGCCCTTCACTGGCCGAGTATCTTGTTTTCACCGCCGAGTGGGCAATGGCAGCAGATCCTGCGCCGGCTTCATTCGAGAATGCGGCACGCTTAAATCCTACTAACAAAACTCCAATTACACTTCCAACTCCAATAGCCGTGGGATTGAATGCTTCCCTTATTATTAACGCAATAGCATCATCAATTAATGAAAAGTTGTCTAAGATGATATACGAACAAGCTCCTATATAGAGGATGGCCATAAAAGGAACTATTTTTTCGGTCACCGATGCTATTCTTTTAATTCCACCTATAATAATAATACCAACCAAAATAGCCAGGATAATACCAA
>SMXJ01000174.1 GCA_004356305.1 Bacteroidota bacterium
AATAGTTTTAGTGTGGAAGCTGATTTAAGTGCAGGTACAAGGCGATGAAAATAAAACCGAGAGGAATGACAATCGCGAAGATTCTTGAGAAAACGGTTAACATTTTAGAGTATTTATTATTCAATCCAACACTTTGAAAAGACGAAGCAAATCCATGCCACAAGTGCATTGCCAATAGCACAAATGCAAATACATACAATCCAACACGAACCGGACTTTCAAATTTGCGTACTGTCTCCGCGTAATATCTGGTTGGATCTTCCGGGTGGGTCTCGATGTATTTGTGAATTAGCTCAGGAATCCAGAAATCGTAAAAGTGCAGACCTAAAAAGGCTAAGATCACCAATCCCGAAATAAGCATATTTCTAGACGCCCAACTCGCATTGGTGCCGCCTTTGAAAGAAGAATATTTTATGTCACGGGCGTTCCGGTTTTTAACTTCTAGGATAAAGCCCATCACGAAGTGGAACACAACTCCAAATAGTAAAACAGGTTGTAATAGTCCTTGCACCAAACCATTTGTTCCCATAAAATGAGACCAGCTATTGAAGGTGTCGGGCGCAATTACCGTTGTTAAATTTATAGTGAAATGCTGAGCCAAGAAAAAAACTAGAAACAAGCCTGAAAGCGCCATAGCTACTTTACGGGCTATGGAAGAAGAGATGATTCCCATTATGGTTTTCCTTTCAAAAAATTAGGTGCCACAAAAGTACGGCTAGAAAGGTTTTTCGCCAAACAATATCTTCGGTTTTACTTCCTATTTAGAACTGTTTAAAATATAGGTTGAATATCCTGAAAATTTCTATATTTTACCTTTTAACTTATTTATAAATGTCTAATTAAACTAAAATATAACCTTATAAAAAAATTACTTATTATCTGTTCTTATTTGCGGTTATTATGCTTTAACCAAACATGAATGGGCAGAGAGCGGAATTGATTGAAGGAGCCACTCAGGATGTAGCTCCTAATACAAATGTTGAAATTCCTTTTACAGAAACCTATATTGATGGGGCCTGGGGAACTTTAATTTATGATAACCCGCCTCATTTTAACGTTCCCGGAAGCCCAAATATCAGTTTATTGGAAGATAAGAGACAATTTATTGTTGTTTAAAATAAAATCGGGGTCTTTTATTGGACCTCGATTTTTTTGTTGACCGATTTTCCGTCTACATTTAAATTAACAACGTATTCGCCTTTCGGTAAATAATACTTCCCATTGTCAGCCTTTTTTATTTTGTCTTCTCTCTTATCCATTGCCTTTTTACCTTTGGTAGAAAGGGTTAGGTCGTAGCTGGTAACATTAATACCTTTCACCCCTTCGTGCTGAAATTTCTGTAATTCCTTACCCTTTTCCGTCTCAATGGTGATGGTTATAGTTCCTTCGGAAGGAACATAATACTGAATCGAAACGCCTGGCTCGAAGGGCTTTCCGAAAGAATTAAAACCCGTACTACCCCAGCGACGTGAAGCCCGAATGGGCTTGATATCGCCTACGATCAAAGACGTATTGTTTTCCGAAGTGATCTGCTGAAGCAATGAAATATCACCGGTATAAATAGATCGTCCATGGGTGCCTAAAACAAGATGTTTTGCTTCCTGTTGAATTACCAGATCATGGAAGGCCACATTAGGCAATCCTTCAGAAAAGACCTCCCAACTCTCACCGCGATCCAGCGATACATAGGCTCCGTTATCGGTTCCCAAATAAAGCATATTTATATTTACCGGATCTTCTTTGATCACATTTACCGGTGAGGTAGGCAGGTTACTGCTGATACTTTTCCATGTTGCCCCAAAATCCTCACTCACATATACGTAAGGGGTGAAGTCATCCCAACGGTAACCATTCAAGGTTACGTACACTCGCGATTTTTTATGACTTGAAGCTATTAATCTGCTCACCCAAAGATCTTTTGGAAAGGTGTTGGAAATCTTCTGCCAATCGCTCCCCGAGTTTCGGGTTACATATACCAAGCCGTCATCACTTCCGGTATAGATCAAGCCGAATTCAAACGGCGATTCGCTGATACTCGTAAGGGTTCCATAGGCAACATTTCCTTTTTTTCCTCCCTGTGTCAAGTCGAAGGATATAGCATCCCATTTGTCCCCTTGGTTCATACTGCGCATTAATTTGTTTCCTCCCATATATAAGATGTCCTGGTTATGAGAGCTCAGCAAAATTGGGGTTTGCCAGTTATATCGATAAGCATTCTCTCCAAGTTCGTGCTTAGGCTGAATATAGGTTTGATCTCCCGTCTTCCGATTCAATCGATAATAATTACCGAATTGAAATCCGGTGTAAACTATATTTGAATTACGCTCATCTATTTGAATATACATCCCGTCTCCACCCATGATAGACTCAAACGGATATTGACCACTTTGATGCCAGCGAACATTTTCGGTATTGGTATGTGAACCCATCCACACCCCGTTATCTTGCAATCCGCCATAGACATTATAAGGTGTTTGGTTATCTACATTGACAGCATAAAATTGCCCAACTGCCGGAGTATTGCATTTGATCCAGTTCTCGCCATCATCGTAAGAAATATTGACACCACCGTCATTTCCGTTGATCAAATGGCCGGGCATTTCCGGATTGATCCAAAGTGCATGATGGTCTGCATGTACATTTGGGGCACTTAATGAAGTAAAGGTCTTGCCACCGTCTTCCGATTTTAAAATTGGAACTCCATAGATGTAAATTCCGTCGGCGTTCCCGGGTTCCACATGGATCTTTCCGAAATAATACCCATACGAATAATACACCCCATCCAAATGGCCCTCATGGGTTTTCTTCCAGGTTTTTCCTCCATTGGTGCTTAGGTATATTTCGGCACCGATCACAGGAGTATCAAACAACAAGGTATTGGCATCTTCCAAATAATTCGCAAGATCTATCGGTTCTACACTACCCTTTCGTACCATTTGTTTAACGTTCTCTGCCTGGTACTTTTTCTGGAATCCATTATTGCGCAGATAGTCGTTCAGCTTTTTATCATCCAAGGAAAGAAAGGTCTCTTTCGACATGGATTTAAAATCGTCTTTGGATAATATATCCTCGTCATCACTTTCTTTATCATCGTCTTTTCTTCGGAATTGACTATCGTGTATGGCATAGACGGTATTTTCGTCAACTACGGCCAGGCCAATACGGCCAATCCCTTCACCGCTTGGAAAACCGCTCCCCTCAGCAGTAATATTTGTCCATGTATTTCCGGCATCGATGCTTTTGTAAATAGCACTTCCCGCTCCACTTCCGCGGAAATTCCACGCTTTACGATCCTTGTCCCAGGAGGATGCATAAATAATATTAAAGTTATTGGGGTGAGCGTCCATTTCAATGATCCCGGTCTGATCATTGACGAATAATGTTCTGGTCCAGGTCTTTCCTCCATCCATCGTTTTAAAGACTCCCCGTTCCTCATTTTTCGAATACAAATGCCCAACAACACTTACTAAAACGTCATTGGGATTGTTTGGGTTGATAATTATTTTACTGATATGGTGCGAATCTTTCAATCCCATATTCTGCCAGGTTTTCCCATCATCGGTAGATTTCAACAGGCCAATTCCCGAATAGGAGGACCTCGAAGAATTTACCTCCCCCGTGCCGACCCAAATAGTCCTGGCATCCCAATCTACAGCCAAACTCCCTACATTTTGGGTGGGGCTGCTATCAAAGATCGGGCTAAAAGATGTTCCGTTGTTTTTAGTATACCAAACCCCACCACTCGCGTAACCTACATAAAACTCGATCGGGTTGGATGGATTAACGGCAAAATCGACCACACGGCCACTCATCACCGTAGGGCCGATGCTTTTGAACGGAAGATTTTTAACTATTGAATTATTAGCGAGCTGTGCTTTTTGGTTCAGTCCTTGTTCCACCAGAACCGCTAAAGTGGCAGGCTGTTGGGCAAAAGATATGCAGGCTATAAAACTGAATACGAAAAGGATTCGATTTTTCATTTGGTTGTTATTTAGGATTGGAAAAGTACAGAATCACCCAAATACGTCAAAATATTTTTGGGAAGTTTAACAGAACATTCGATTTTCAGTACTTTTGAAAAAATAAGCTTTACAGATCATGAAATACCAACCCATAGACAACAATCTCTATATAATAAACCGGCACAATTTTATGGCGAAAATGAAGCCAGGTAGTTTGGCTGTTTTCAATAGTAATGACATGTATCCCATAAGTGCGGATAGTACGATGCCATTCGAACAAGCCAGAGATATTTTATATTTAAGCGGTGTGGATCAGGAAGAAAGCATATTGGTATTATTCCCCGATGCGCCGGATACAAAACATAAAGAGATGCTGTTCTTACGGGAAACCAACGAGCAAATTGCGGTTTGGGAAGGAGCGAAATTGACTAAAGAAGGCGCTGTAGAGACCAGCGGTATTAAATCGGTTTATTGGTTAAGTGAATTCGATAAGGTGTTCTATGAGGTTATGACGCAGGTGGATACCATTTACTTCAACACCAACGAACACTACCGCGCCAATATAGAAACCGAAACTCGCGAATCCCGGTTTATCAAGGAGACAAAGGATAAATTTCCGGCGCATAGTTGTGCAAAGAGCAATCCTATCTTACAACGCCTCCGTTCTGTGAAAGATCCGATCGAGATCGACCTCATGCAAACCGCTTGCGACATTAGTGAAAAAGGGTTTCGGCGTGTGCTTGCATTTGTAAAACCGGGAGTTTGGGAATTCGAAATTGAAGCGGAATATATGCACGAATTCCTGGGTAATCGTTCTAAGAAATTTGCCTATACCCCCATTATCGCTAGTGGAAACAATGCTAATGTGCTACACTATATCGAGAACAACCAACAATGTAATGATGGCGATCTTATCTTAATGGACGTGGGTGCCGAATATGCGAATTACAGTAGCGACATGACCAGAACCATTCCGGTAAACGGAAAATTCACACAACGGCAACGTGAGGTGTATGATGCAGTCAACCGGGTGAAGAATTCGGCTACAAAAATGCTGGTGCCAGGGACCTATTGGAAAGAATACCATGTGGAAGTTGGTAAAATAATGACTTCTGAATTATTGGGTCTCGGACTTCTCGACAAAGCCGACGTTAAAAACGAAGACCCGGATTTGCCCGCCTATAAAAAATACTTTATGCATGGAACTTCTCACCACATGGGATTGGATACGCACGATTATGGTCTCCTTTGGGAGCCAATGCAAGAGGGCAATGTATTTACAGTAGAACCCGGAATTTATATTCCTGAGGAAGGGTTTGGAATTCGATTGGAAGACGATGTAGTGATCCAAAAGAATGGAGATCCGTTCAACTTGATGCGCAACATTCCTATAGAAAGCGAAGAGATTGAGGAATTAATGAATAGTTGATCTGTGAATAATATCTCGTCAATTTAAATCGGAGTCTAAATAGTATCTCATACAGGAATA
>SMXJ01000175.1 GCA_004356305.1 Bacteroidota bacterium
AGAAGCACTGTGAAATCCGTCTGAAGTTTCAAAAACAGCTTCCGAGGAAATGATATTCAAAAATTTGGCAAACCTAACAATGCAGCGCGCTCCATTTCCACACATGGATCCGGGATTGCCGTCAGCATTGTAATAGATCATCGTAAAATCAACGGTAGGATGCTTCTCCAACAGTATGAGTCCATCTGACCCTATCCCAAATTTTCGGTCGCACATTTTAACTACCAGATCGTTTTCGACCTTGGATAAATGTGAATCACGATTATCGATGAGTACAAAATCGTTGCCGGTTCCATGATATTTATAAAATTCGATTTGCATAGAAAAGCAAAGGTATAAAATCCAAGTGCTTTTATGGAGGTTACGAATGTGTTAAATACGAGTTAAAATTTAAACATTTTAATAATACGGCGGTCTTTAATGAGTTACATTTAAGGATCTTTATACCATTTCAGCTATGAAACAAACAGTTCGATTATTCGCAGTAGCGCTCGTTGCCGGGGCAATTACTTTAGGGGGATATAAACTTTTTGTGGAAAATACCACACAAGAAATAATTACACAACAAGAGGAAATACCTTCTTATTTACTCACGAATTTATCCAACTTCGATGTTACTGATTCGAGTATTGATTTCACCGAGGCGGCCGAAAAAACAATTCATGCGGTGGTACACGTAAAAAATACAACAATTAGCAAACAGCCTTCGAGTCTACGAGACTTCTTCAGAGGCGAACCCCGTGCTATGATCGGATCCGGCAGTGGTGTGATCATTAGTCCGGATGGATATATCATCACCAATAATCATGTAATAGATAATTCGACCCAGCTCGAAGTTACACTCAATAACAATAAAACGTATCCCGCAAAGCTCATTGGCACCGATCCTAAAACAGACATTGCGTTGATCAAAATTGAACCCGACGGGCAATTGCCCTTTGTGCCATTTGCCGATTCGAATGACGTAAAAATCGGAGAGTGGGTTTTGGCTGTTGGTAATCCATTTAACCTGACCTCAACGGTGACAGCCGGTATTGTGAGTGCAAAGGCTCGTGATCTGAACGAGTTTGATAGCAATCCTCAGTCGTTTATTCAAACTGATGCCGCCGTAAACAGAGGAAACAGTGGTGGTGCTCTTGTGAACACCAAGGGACAACTCATAGGGATCAACACGGCCATTACTAGCGAAACGGGCTCTTTTATAGGATATTCATTTGCTGTTCCTTCGAATACCGCTCGAAAGGTGGTTGAAGACATACTCGAGTTTGGAGATGTGCAACGTGGGATCTTAGGCATTCAAGGAGGAAGTTTAAATTCTGCACGTGCAAAATATTATGGAGTCAACGAAACGGAAGGAGTATATGTTAATTCCATTGAAAAAGGAAGTGGCGCGGAGAAAGGTGGAATCAAAAAAGGAGATATCATTAAAAATATCGATGGTTATAAAATTGCTAAATTCTCTGATCTCTCCGGTTATTTAGGTTCTAAGCGGCCAAATGATGTAGTAGACGTGACCGTACTGCGAAATGGCAAAGAGAGAATAATTCCGGTAACTTTGGTGAAAATCGAAACCTATGAAATTGAGGATCTGGGACTTGAGGTACGCAATACAAATAAGGAACAATTGAGAGAATATGATTTGTCAAATGGAGTGCTTATCTCCAATGTTTTTTCGCGTGATATGAGAAAATATGATCTGGAAGGATCTATCATTACAAGATTGAATGATCGCCCTGTAAAAGATATTGAGGATATAAAGAGAATTCTTGCCCGCCGTTCTTATGGTGAAGCTATTAAATTAACATTTGTAAATAAGCAAGGCGAATTGAACTCATTTATCTTCAGATAAAATTTGTATTATTCAGAAGAGATTGCCCGCTAAAGTTGATCATTTAACGGGCAATTTATTTTTACAAATATCCTTTACGAAAACGTTTTTGTTATGTATTTTTGCAAAAATTTTCAAGCATTAAATTCCAATGAAAATGGGAACCCTAAAAAATACGTCTATGAGTTTTGATGAAGTTTATGAAAAAGAACTTTCTTTTCAAACAGATCGCCGCAAGGCTACCGTTGAATTTATTAAAATTGTGAGTGACCTTTGGTACGACAAGTCTATTGAGTTGGTGTTATTTCGGAACCAATTAATTGATCGTAACGTGAGCGAGATCTTAAATCTCCATGAATATGCGATGGAATTTGTTCAAAAACCTATTTCAATTTTTGATTCGGTTGAGATTGCACAAGCCATTAATACTCTCGATCTGCCTCCCGCAAAACTGGATATCGGAAAATTAACCTACGAATATCATCTGGAAGATAATAAATACCAGGATGCCATTGATTTCGTTGGCGATAAATTAAAGAATGCCAGGAACCAGAAGAATATTAAACACAAGGATGTGGTGTTGTATGGTTTTGGACGTATTGGGCGCTTATTGGCCCGAGAGTTAATGACGCGTACCGGGAAAGGAAACCAGATGCGCTTACGTGCGATCGTGACACGTGGAAAAATAGACCAGACCATATTGGAAAAAAGAGCGTCTTTATTACAGTATGATTCGGTCCATGGGGATTTTGCCGGAACGGTTGGAATCGATGTAGAGAATAAGGCGTTGATCATTAACGGAACCACCGTTCACATAATTTCGGCTGATGCACCTGAAGAAATAGACTATTCGAAGTACGGAATTGAGGATGCTTTAATTATCGATAATACCGGAGCCTTCCGCGATAAAGAAGCCTTAAGTCGTCATTTGGTTCCCAAAGGAGCGAGTAAGGTCTTATTGACCGCCCCCGGAAAAGGAGTTCCCAATATTGTTCACGGCGTAAATCATACAGAACACAATCCGGATGAACTGGATATTTTCTCTGCCGCTTCCTGCACTACCAATGCTATTACACCTATTTTAAAGGCAATAGAAGAGAGTCTTGGTGTTGTACATGGACATTTAGAAACGATCCATGCATACACCAACGATCAAAATTTGGTAGATAATATACATAAGAAATACCGAAGAGGAAGAGCCGCAGCCTTAAATATGGTCATTACCGAAACCGGTGCCGGAAATGCGGTGAGTAAAGCGCTCCCTTCGTTTGAAGGTAAATTAACTTCCAACGCCATTCGTGTTCCAGTACCCAATGGTTCTTTAGCGATCTTAATACTGGAATTGGAACAAACTACATCGAAAGATGGATTAAACGCCATCATGAAGAAATATGCCCTTGAAGGAGATCTCGTGGAGCAAATTAAATACAGCTTAAACAACGAGTTGGTATCCAGTGATATCGTGGGATCATCTGCCCCATCCATTTATGATAGCCACGCGACTATCGTAGCCAAAGACGGTAAAAATGTTGTGATCTATGTATGGTATGATAACGAATATGGCTACAGCCATCAAGTTATGAGACTCGCTAAGTACATTTCCAAAGTAAGAAGATATACCTATTATTAATAATTTCTGAAATAGATAAAAAAAACCCGCCGATTTCCCGACGGGCTTTTTTATTTTAACCGGAAATTCACATTAGTCGAGCAGTATTCTAATATCACTTATCAAACGAAGTATCTCGTCATCGTCTGTGCCATCATAAATACCTCTTATCTGTTTTTTTTTATCCACTAAAATGAAATTTGGGGTATGTATAAAATCTTGTAACCCTCCGTCACCCTCTTCCACCACAGCGAAATAACTTTTTCGTGCAAGCTCATAAATATGCTTTTTGTCTCCGGTCGTAATATTCCATTTTGAGTCGATGACACCTTTTTTGTCGGCATATTCACGTAGTACGGGGACACTGTCCATTATCGGAGTTACCGAAAGTGACAACAACATGATGTCATCATTATCGAAAAATTCCTCCTGAATTTTTATCAAATTATCCGTCATTATCGGACAAATACTCGGGCAACGCGTAAAAAAGAAATCGGTAACATAGATTTTATCTAGATAATCTTCTTGAGTGATTAGTTTTCCGTTCTGATTTATCAATCTGAAATCTGCAACGGTATGATTTTTATTGATACTCTGTAAGCTTTTATCAACTAACTCAGGATTAAAGTCGGATGGATTATAAACCGGTAATGTTACTTTAGTAGTCAAGTACGAATAAACGACATAAACCGAGACAACTGCAAGTACTGCTATAATACTAATAATGGGCTGTTTAAAGATTATTAGTCGCATATTTCCAACGTTTCAAGTAATTGACGATAAATTATATTCAATCATAGAATAGATGTGGATATTTTAATATCGGCATCTTTCCAGGCCTTGTCAAATTCGTGTTTTATTGTTTTGGCTTCCATCAGTTTGTCCTGGGCCAAAAGACTTTTATACAAACCCATTAATGACCATCCATTTTGTCTCAGGACGTCGAGATCTTCGTTGTATATTTTTTCAGCTTCCTTATACATCCGGGCTTTCATTAATATAGCACCCAGGTTTTGCCTGGTTGGAATATGCCATGCGGCAGGTTCGGTATATGTTAATTTATCCTCAAGAAGCACAGCATTCTCTAAATGTTTGATAGCATTGGGAATATCGTCCTTTAAGGCCGCCAATTCACCGGCAACTACTTCGAAAGCGATATTTGCTATAGATTTGCTGGAGTTAAAAGAAGTAGCCACCAGGTTTTCTAATTCAGAATCATTTTTTAGAGAAGCAAGTGAGTCCAATTCTTGTTGTGCTTTATTTATATTTCCTTTTCTGATAAAGGCGATACCTCTTGCATAATGCCGTATAAGACTTAAATGTTTTATATCAGGATTTGGAGCTGGGATGGTTAAAATTTCATTCCATTTTCCAAATCTCGTATAGGCCAATAAAGGTGTTGAGGAAAAATCTTGTAAAAACGGCATTTCTATCAATTCTCCAACCGGAACTTTCTCGGCGGTTTTCTTTGCCGCATCGATTGCAATTTCACTACTGCCCAATAAACTCGCTGCCGACCATAAAAAATGAATATTGTGAGGGTAATAACCAAGTGGATACATCCCCTGTGCATGGCATTGGGAAATATAGTCCTCATCGGCCAAAATAGCCTGCTGATTAACAGACACAGCATCTTTATATCGACCCACACGAATGTATATATGAGATGGCATATGTACAATATGTCCCGCTGCAGGCATCAAGGAACCTAATTTTTCAGCACTTGGAACACCCAAATCGGGGTGTGGAAGTTCCACCATATGAATATAATAATGATGTGCCCCCGGATTATCGGGATTTAATTCCATAGCTTTTTCAAGGGCAGCTTTTGCTTCTTTAATATTAGGAGAAGGATTCCCCTCACTATCCCAATAATTCCATGGGACGGTATTCATTACGGCTGCAGCATATAAGGTCAGGATATCGGAATCTTCGGGATATTCGGTTATAACTTTGGCCATCGCATTCATATATGCCATATTGAGTTCTGCGACATCTTTAGTGAGATCGGTGCTGTATCTATACGTCAGGGCATCGATCAACGCCTGTTCTTTTGGAGATGCATTTACAGCTAATCTATTGGCTTTTTCAAGAGCCTCATTGTATTTATTCTTGCGATCCTCATCGGGTGATGGATCATTGATGTTGGGCCCCAAGGCATAGGCCTGACCCCAATAGGTCATCGCTGAAGTTGGATCTAGTCGAGATGCCTCCATAAAGGATCGATGCGCTTCAGCATGATTGAAAGCATAGGTGAGTCTAAATCCCTGGTTGAAAAATAGCTGCGCCTTTTTATTATTTGTAGTGATGGCATAGGTATGATTCCCTAAATTTTCAAAAAGGGGAGCAATTTGTCGTGTGGTATCTACCTCTTCCAATAAAAATTTAGCAGGTGTACATTTTATAAAATTATAGGCCAAATTACGGGAAGGGTTCACACTATTTTCTTTCAGTTTGTTGTTTGTAAAATAAGTTAAGGATAGTAGAATTACAATGATCAATGTTAAGGTTAATTTTGTTTTCATAATGAAGGAATTAGTATATATCGTTACTATTTAAATATATGAAGTATCGACATTCGAATCGTTCAGATCGTTTTTTGTTCAACAAAGGCTCTGGCCTCCTCTAATTCGGGCCTATTACTATTAGAATCTTTTGTAAGTGCTAATAATTGTTCAAAATACATCGTAGCCTTTTCATTATCACCAGATCGTTGTGCGGCTACCGCAGCTCCATAGATTCCGTTTAACCTACCGGGATGTCCTTTTAAATCTAGCTTGTAATTTTCTAATGCTTCCTCAGGTCTATCTGCAGCCAGTAACATATCTGCAAGTAATTCTCTCGCAGGCAATACTTCACCTGGTGTTACCGGATGTTTTGAAGTTTGATCTTCCATTTCGGCTGCTTCAACCATTAGAGAAATAGCTTCCTCATGATTGGCGTTTGCGAATTGAATCCACGCCTGAATTATTTTAATTTCAATCTGGACCTGATTCACCTTATAATCGTCTTCCATACTGATGAGTTCTTGATGAAACGACCGAATAATAGCGAGTTCCTTTTCCGCAGAAGTAACATCTCCAGACCGAACAGATCCCATCGCCCTTCCAAAATGTAAAATGGACTGTTCCCATGGGAATTGTTCCCATTGAAATTCGAGCGAAGGTAATTGAAGGTTTGCCGCTTCGGTCCATCGTTTGTTCTCCAACACGATCCGTGTAGGTATTGCATTCACAGTATATGCTACCCCAAAATTATTTGATGGGAATATCTGATTCATGGATTGCAAATAATCATTTTGTTCTTTTACCTTCTCATTGTCTCCTAATTGCAAGTAAGCATATACCAAATAATCCATCGCATGAATTTCTTGCGACCAATTTGCACCCGGGTGCGTGCTTTCCGCATAACAAACAGCAGAAGAGGCTGAATTAATATTGGAATCTATTGACTCTTGCCATAAGCCCAATCGGGTAAAAATATGGGAAGGCATATGTTGAGCATGGGCTGAGGCTGGAGCAATTTCAGCATAACTCCGGGCAGTAGTCAGTGCTAATTCAGCTAGTTCAGGATAGTCATAATTATGTATAATATAGTGTGCGATTCCGGGGTGATTAGGCTGCTCCTCGAAAAGAGCTTCCAAAATTTTTCCCGATTTTCGTTGATTTTTATAGCTTTTATCACTGGGATCTGAGGAGGCTCTCACCGCCAAAGCGTAAAAAATAGCCACTTCGGTATCCTCCTTATTGTTCAGATAAATTTCTTCCATCTTCTTTTCGTACAATAAAGTCCTGGTTTTGTTATCAACGGATTCCCAATCCGTATAGAAGACTCCAATAGCATCGAGGTAAAGTTGAGCCATATCTGATTTTGGTAAACTTTCAGCAATCCTCAGAAGTTGTGAACCTTTTTCTAATTCTTCTTTACCCGGCGGTGCCCAAAGTGAATGGTAGATACTCATCGCTACGCCCCAATAAGCCATAGCGCATTCAGGATCCGCATCTATAACCTGCACAAACGCTTTTTCCGCCTCTGCATATTCAAAAGAATGCAATAATGAAATTGCGAGTTCAAAAGTCTCTCGAACGTCATAATCACAAGAAAGTGCAAAACTAACATCACCAAACTGGCCATCCCCGCATAATAAAAGTTCTCCCCTTAAAAGGTTAAGTGAAGCCAATTCAGGATATATCTTAGCCGTCTTGTCTTGACATCCGGAAACTAACGAGAGAATTAAGAAGACGTTAATGACGAAATAATAATTCAATGGTTTCATAAGTGTTGTTTTAAAATCATATAATGATCTATTAATTATTTTTGTTTTGTGCCACCAACGGGTTGAATAAGTGTCCTTTAAATGCCTATTATACTTGATGTGGCAGAAGTAACTTTATTTTTTGGTTTATTCTGAAACTGTAAACGTTTTCAACATATTTTTACTCGATGGATTCGGGACCTCAGATATCAATACATAATTCCCCGGCTCGAGCGTTAC
>SMXJ01000176.1 GCA_004356305.1 Bacteroidota bacterium
GGGGTATTTGTATACCATATTTTTGTTTCTGGTTGTATTTGGCGTGTTGCTACCCTTGGTGTTCCTGCTTTTCAACCTATCCCTCATCACCCTTGTTATCAGCTATTCGATAGTGATAAGCCTCATCTTTTTTATAGCTACAAGTTTTTATCAATTTGTGGTCAAAGAAGCGAATAGTTAATTCAAATAGCTAACTGTTTTATTGAAGTAAATCACAACTTTTGAATTAGTTAACGGGTCAGTTTTTCAATTCAATTGAGTACCTTTGCAAATTATGGTAAAAAGCAAAGATGTAATTGAGGTTTTAGGGGCTCGTGTCCACAATTTAAAGAACATCGATGTGGTTATTCCGCGAGAGAAATTGGTGGTGATCACCGGGCTTTCGGGCAGTGGAAAATCTTCATTGGCCTTTGATACTATTTATGCCGAAGGACAACGTCGTTATATCGAAACTTTTTCTGCCTATGCACGGCAGTTTTTAGGAAGTCTGGAACGACCCGATGTCGATAAGATCGAAGGCCTTTCACCCGTAATCGCCATCGAACAAAAAACAACGAATCGGAGCCCGCGTTCCACGGTAGGAACCATCACAGAAATTTATGATTTTCTCCGCCTTCTTTTTGCCCGTGCCAGCGATGCCTATAGCTACAAGACCGGTGAAAAAATGGTGAGTTACAGTGACGAACAGATCAAGCAACTCATCATCAAGGATTTCAATCAGAAAAAAGTGAGTATTCTCG
This sequence comes from Bacteroidota bacterium, assembly GCA_004356305.1. Taxonomy (GTDB): domain Bacteria; phylum Bacteroidota; class Bacteroidia; order Flavobacteriales; family Flavobacteriaceae; genus Aureisphaera. The sequence goes on from SMXJ01000176.1 coordinate 741, forward strand.
CTCCGGTAGTGCGTTCCCGTAAAGGACATTATCGCGAATTGTTCGAACAGATCGCTAAACAGGGGTTTTTAAAAGTTCGTGTGGACGGTGAAGTAATGGACATCGTTAAGGGAATGCGTATCGATCGTTACAAAACCCATGATGTGGAGATAGTTATCGATCGCTTGGTCATCAGTGGCGAAAGCGATCACAATAAACGGCTCACCGAAACCATTCTCACAGCCATGTACCACGGGGATGATGTTCTAATGATACTGGACAACGAAACGGATAAAGTGCGTTACTTCAGTCGGTCGCTGATGTGCCCAACTTCTGGGATCTCTTATCCGAACCCCGAACCGAATAACTTTTCCTTCAATTCGCCTAAAGGAATGTGTCCCAACTGCAAAGGACTGGGAGAATTGCACGAGGTCAATCTCAACAAGATCGTACCCGATATAAATTTGTCTATCAAACAAGGTGCTCTGGCGCCACATGGCCCTCAAAAGAGCAACTGGATCTTTAAACAACTGGAACTGATCGCGCATAGATACGATTTCAAACTAGGTGATCCATTCCATTCGATTCCGAAGGAGGCAAAGGAGGTGATCTTTTATGGTGGAAATTCAACATTTGATATCGCATCAAAAACATTGGGTATCACCCGAAACTACAAGATAGATTTTGAAGGTGTTGCTACCTTTTTGCAAAATACTTTCGAAGCCAACGAATCCAAGTCGCTCAAACGCTGGGCAAAGGAATATATGGACCAAATTTCCTGTAATGAATGTAACGGAAGCCGGCTGCGAAAAGAATCCCTTAATTTCAAAATAAACGGTAAAAACATCGCTGATCTGTCGAGTATGGATGTGATAGAGCTAACCGATTGGTTTGCACATTTGGGTGAAGAACTAAGTGATATCCAGCTCAAGATCGCTTCGGAAATCATCAAAGAGGTTCGTGCCCGCCTTCGTTTTCTAGTGGATGTGGGACTCACCTATCTTTCCTTGAATCGTAGCTCAAAATCCCTGTCAGGCGGGGAAGCACAGCGTATCAGATTGGCAACACAAATTGGTTCCGAATTGGTAGGTGTACTTTATATCCTGGATGAACCGAGTATTGGTTTACATCAGCGAGACAATAAAAAATTGATCAATTCATTGATAAAATTGAAGGATCTGGGAAATAGTATCATCGTGGTCGAACACGATAAAGAGATGATCAGCATGGCGAATTATGTCATCGATATCGGTCCCGCCGCAGGTAAACATGGCGGTGAGATCGTTTCCGAAGGAACACCGGAAGAGATACTTAAACATCACACCCTTACGGCCGATTATCTCAACGGCACCCGAAAGATCCCCATACCCGATAAGCGTCGAAAAGGCAATGGAAAAACCATGTCATTAATAGGAGCCACAGGAAACAATTTGAAAAATGTAAATGTTGATTTTCCATTAGGGAAGATGATCGGAGTTACCGGTGTTTCCGGAAGTGGTAAATCCACGCTTATCAATGAAACCCTGTATCCTATTTTAAACGCTTATTTCTTTAACGGGGTTAAAAAACCACTGCCCTATCAGAAAATTAACGGCATAAAGCATATTGATAAGGTAATCGATATCAATCAGTTGCCCATAGGCCGTACACCGCGTTCCAACCCTGCCACTTATACGGGCGTCTTTTCAGAAATTCGAAATCTGTTCGCCAAGGTCCCGGAGGCAATGATCCGAGGGTATAAACCGGGTCGTTTTAGTTTTAATGTGAATGGCGGTCGTTGCGAAACTTGTCAGGGAGGGGGAGTAAAAGTTATCGAAATGAATTTCTTACCGGATGTATACGTGGAATGCGAAACTTGTCAGGGCAAACGATTTAACAGAGAAACTCTTGAGATCCGTTACAAAGGAAAGTCTATTTACGAGGTCCTGGAAATGACCATCGATCAGGCATGTATATTTTTTGAATTGATACCTAAGATCTACCGAAAGTTAAAAACAATTCAAGATGTTGGGTTGGGATATATTGCACTTGGGCAACGGTCTACAACGCTTTCGGGTGGGGAAGCGCAGCGTATTAAGCTAGCAACCGAATTATCCAAAAGAGATACAGGCAACACCTTTTATATATTGGACGAACCAACAACCGGACTGCATTTTGAAGATATTCGGGTATTATTGATAGTCCTCAATAAATTGGTAGACAAAGGAAATACCGTATTGATCATTGAGCACAACCTCGACGTCATTAAAACCGTTGACCATATCATTGATATAGGTCCGGAAGGTGGCAAAAAAGGGGGTGAGATCATTACCGTAGGAACTCCGGAAGAAATTATTACCCATAAAAAAAGTCATACCGCCCATTTCTTGAAAAAAGAACTACATTAGAAGATCGAAGGTGGAAAAACCGGCAGTTAGTTGTTATATTTATAAGGATTGTATTCTTTAAAGCATGAGAAAAGAAAAGCATAAAAAAAACTGGAACGAAATAAAGACCAATGATTCCTGGGCCATCTTTAAGATCATGGGCGAGTTTGTGAATGGTTTTGAGCGTATGAGCAGTATTGGCCCATGTGTTACTATTTTCGGTTCTGCCAGAACCAAACCTGATGATAAATACTATAAGCTCGCTGTTCGTATTGCCCAAAAGATCACCCATCATGGTTATGGTATTATTACCGGTGGAGGTCCCGGGATCATGGAAGCGGGTAATAAAGGAGCGCATTTGGCAGGAGGCACATCGGTTGGATTGAATATCGACCTGCCTTTTGAACAGCACGACAATCCATATATCGATGGAGATAAAAGCTTGGATTTTGATTACTTTTTTGTACGAAAGGTGATGTTCGTTAAGTACTCTCAGGGCTTTGTTGTAATGCCGGGTGGCTTTGGCACTCTGGACGAACTGTTTGAAGCCATCACCCTTATACAAACGAATAAAATTGATAAATTCCCGATCATGTTAGTGGGTAGCGAGTTTTGGGACGGATTGATGGAATGGATGAAAAAAACGCTGTTGTCGAACAATAGTAATATAAGTCCCGATGATCTGGATCTGATCCACATAGTGGACAACGCAGACGAGGTTATTGATATTCTGGATAAATTCTATGACGAATTTAATTTAAGCCCAAATTTCTAAATATATAATTGAAGTTACTTTGGTTTTTCATACCATTCGTTTTAGTTTCGTTTTCACTGAAAGCCCAACACTCTATTACTGTTGATGCATCACTAGATACCGATGATCATACGATTCATATCCAACAGCAAATCAAATATAAAAACGATTCAGAAACAACTCTCAACGAAATCTATTTAAACGATTGGGCCAATAGTTTTTCGAGCAAGAATACACCATTGGCCAAACGATTCGCGGAGAACTTTAAAAGTGCATTTCATTTTGAGAAAGATGAAAACCGGGGCCGTACCGATATAGAATCTATCACCGATAAAAACGGAGTTGCCCTCGAATGGGAGCGTGGTACCGAAGTTGACATCGTTAAAATAAACCTTGGTTTTCCCCTTGAACCCGGCGAAGTTTATATTATAAATTTATCCTATGTCGTTAAGCTGCCGGAAGATAGGTTCACCCGGTTTGGATTTACCAAAGAGAATAATTACAAACTGAAATACTGGTTGATCACACCTTCTGTTTTTGATGGCAAATGGTATAATTACAGCAACAAGAATACGGACGATTACTTTCAGTATCCCACCTACTTTTCGATAACGTTTACTTTCCCTGACCATTATCAATTGTTCACAGATCTGAATGAAGTGGGAGAACAAACCCTTCAGAATGAGAAACAATTGAAACTTGAAGGTGATCGGCGAATGCATACCGACATCTACCTAGAGAAATTTCCAACTTTTACAAGTATCCTGACAGATCAGGTGGAGGTGGTAACCAATTTAAAGGATCAGGAAGTAAGTCCGGCGATCAACGCACTTCTGGTAGACAGGGTGACCAGCTATCTGAGTGAGAAATTGGGTCCGTATCCATTTAAAAAAATTCTGATTAGTGAAGCCGATTATAGAAACAGCCCAGTCTATGGACTGAATCAATTACCAGATTTTATCAGTCCTTTTCCCAACGGATTTGAGTTGGACGCAGAGCTCTTGAAGACCATCTCACGAAAGTATATAATCAATACCCTGCCCCTAAACCCAAGAAATGACCATTGGCTGATAGGCGCTATACAGATCTATTTGATGATGGAGTATGTGGATACCTATTATCCGGAAATGAAGCTTATGGGGAGTATAAGTGATTTTTGGATCATTGAATGGTCTCATGCATCAGAACTTGAATTTAACGACCAATATTCCATGCTCTACCTGAATATGGCAAGAATTAACTTACATCAATCGCTGAGCACCCCTAAGGATTCGCTGGTGAAATTCAATAAAAATATTGCGAGCGATTATTATGCCGGCATGGGGTTTCAGTACTTGAGTGATTATATAGGAAAACCCGAATTGGGAAAATCTATTAGAGATTATTTCTCGGAATATCGACTCAATCCTACTTCACCGGTTGACTTTCAGAATATAGTATCACAAAACACGGAGCTTCCGGTTAATTGGTTTTTCGAGGATTTTGTTGGCAAACGTACCACCATCGATTTCATAATCGATAAGATCGAAGAAGTTGGGGACTCTTTACGGGTTACCATAGCAAATAGAAAAGACAATACCATGCCGGTTTCAATCTACGGTTTGAACAAAGATGAAGTTCTCTTTAAAAAATGGGTAGAGCCTGTGGATGGTACTTCTGAAGTAATGCTGCCAAAGGAGAATGTTCGAAAGTTAGTCCTTAATCACGAAGGTAACATCCCGGAATATAACAGACGAAACAATACTAAAAAGGTCAAAGGACTTTTGAATCGTCCGGTGCAAATACGTTTGTTTCAGGATGTGGAGGACCCGAAATACAATCAGATGTTTGTTATGCCTGAATTTCAATATAATTTGTACGACGGTATTAGTATCGGGCCTAAACTTTACAACAAAACCTTGCTTCCCAGAAGTGTACACTACAAGTTAACTCCCTTGTATGGTTTTAGATCAAAAAAGATCATTGGTAAGGCGTCTGTGACCTATACGGAACGATTGGATAATCGCGACCATTATTCCACCCGCTATGGGATTGCAGGAAGCATTTTCTCTTACGATCAAGACTTATTTTATAAACGCCTTTCACCCTTTGTCACATTTGCTTTTAGGGATAACACGGACCTGCGAAAGAACAAAAAAGTATTTCTCAACTTTAGGAACGTAACGGTTCATCGTGATCTGGATCTGAACGATCCGCTTCAAGAACCCAATTATAGCGTGTTCAATACTCAATATGTGCATTCAGACAAGAATCTGATCAATTATTATCGAGGAGTATTAGACTATCAAATTTCGGAGAAGTTCAGTAAAATCGCTGCTCAATTTGAATATCGAAAGTTATTCAATAACAATCGTCAGTTAAACCTTAGGTTATACGTTGGGATGTTTGTTTTTAATCATACCGAAGAGGATAGTGACTTCTTCAGTTTCGCCCTTGACCGCCCAACCGATTATCTTTTTGACTACAATTACTACGGAAGAAGTGAAGATACAGGACTGTTCAGTCAGCAGCTGATCATAGCTGAAGGAGGGTTCAAGTCACAATTGGAGCCCGCCTTTTCCAATCAATTTATCGCCACTTTAAATGGCAGTACTAATATTTGGAAATGGATCTATGTCTACGGTGACATAGGCGCGATCAAAAACAAAGGAGACGTTGTAAAAGGTGTTTGGGATACCGGAATTCGTCTCAGCTTTTTAACCGATTATTTTGAACTTTACTTTCCCCTTTATTCCAGTCTGGGTTGGGAACCGGGTTTGCCCGATTACGATCAGAAAATTCGCTTTATCGTTACCCTGGATATTAAAACCCTGTTAGGGCTGTTTACACGCGAATGGTATTAATTAGATATTGGAATTCGGTAAACCAACTTCAAGATCGGGGTCTATCCAACATTGTATAACTTGCCATTATTATTGTTATTTGAACCGTTAGTTATTAATATTTCAACAAAATGTAATAAAAGGTTGGTATTTTTAAATATATCGCAATAGTTTAACAAGCTGTCACGTTGCAATTTTCATGCATTTTGACTACTTTTACAAAGCCTAAACATCATACTATGCAGACAAACCCCCAAGCAAATAGCAAGTTATCCTTTGAAGATTTTAAAACTGAAGTTTTAAATGATTATAAGATCGCTGTTTCGAGTAGGGAGTGTAGTTTGTTGGGTCGTACAGAAGTACTTACCGGAAAGGCTAAATTCGGAATTTTTGGCGATGGAAAAGAAGTCCCACAATTGGCGTGGGCAAAAGCATTTAAGAATGGGGATTGGCGAAGTGGTTATTACCGTGACCAAACTTTTATGATGGCCATTGGTGAGTTGACCGTTGAACAATTCTTCGCTGGGCTCTATGGACATGCCGATATAGATGCAGATCCTATGAGTGCCGGCCGGCAAATGGGCGGTCACTTTGCCACCCATAGTTTGAATAAGGATGGTACCTGGAAAAACCTTACCGCCCAAAAGAACAGCAGTGCGGATATCTCCCCTACTGCCGGACAAATGCCCCGTTTATTGGGACTGGCACAGGCGTCAAAGATCTTCAGAAATGTAAAAGGGCTCGAAGATCGCAATGATCTATCCATCAATGGAAACGAAGTTGCCTGGGGAACTATTGGAAATGCGAGTACAAGTGAAGGCTTGTTTTGGGAGACTATAAATGCAGCCGGGGTTTTACAAGTGCCAATGGTGATGAGTATTTGGGACGATGAGTACGGAATATCAGTACACGCCAAACACCAAACGACCAAGGAAAATATAAGTGAGATCCTAAATGGCTTTCAGCGTAACGAAGATGAATTTGGCTATGAGATCATAAGAGTAAAAGGCTGGAATTATGGTGAGCTCATGGAAGTGTATCAAAAAGCGGGGAAAATAGCCAGAGAGGAACATGTTCCGGTGCTCATCCATGTACAAGAATTAACACAGCCACAAGGACATTCTACCAGTGGTTCACATGAGCGATATAAGAGTGCCGATAGATTGCAATGGGAAAGAGATCACGATTGTATTGCGAAAATGCGGGAGTGGATGATCTCTTCGGAAATAGCCACCGAGGAAACTCTTTCAGAACTTGATAAAGACCTCAAAAAGCAAGTTCGTGATGGTAAAAAGGCCGCCTGGGAAGCCTTTCTGGCGCCACAGATACAAGAACAGCAAGAGGCGATCACCTTATTGGGAAATCTCGCGGATAGTAGTGCCAATAAAATATTTATTGAAAAGATTAAAATCGACCTCTCTGCAGATACTGAACCAAACCGGGGAATTATCGTTGGGGCTGCAC
>SMXJ01000177.1 GCA_004356305.1 Bacteroidota bacterium
ACAATTCAATACCGATCGCCGGGATGCTGACAAACGCATAACCCGGGAAGCGTTGATTCAAATTTCAGAAAAGAAGGAGGAGGACAGAATGACGACCGTGGTGTATGATGAAACCTGGCATAAGGGAGTGATCGGGATCGTGGCTTCCCGGTTGACGGAGACCTATTATCGCCCCACCCTGGTGTTTACCAAAAGTGGTGAAAAGCTGGCTGCTTCGGCCCGGTCTGTCAAGGGGTTTGATGTTTACAATGCTTTGGAAGGATGTGCGGAGTTCATCGAACAGTTTGGAGGCCATAAATATGCTGCCGGACTCACATTACTTGAAAAAGACTACGAAGGCTTTAAGGCCGAATTTGAAAAGGTAGTGCGTGATACCATAGACCCTAAACTGCTCAATCCCGAATTGAATATCGATGCCGAGATCAATTTGGCAGAGATCACCCCAAAGTTTTATCGAATCCTGAAACAATTTGCCCCCTTTGGACCCGGAAATATGGCTCCTGTTTTTATGACTCAAAACCTTATAGATATAGGTAAGGGGAAAAGAGTGGGGGAGGACAAAAGTCATTTACGGTTGGTGGTAAAACAAGGTAATTCGACTCAAATCACATGCATCGGATTTGGGCTGGGGGATAAACATGATCTTACCTGTGAAGGAGAACCTTTTAAAGCCGCCTATGTTATCGATGAAAATGAGTGGCAAGGGACCGTTAGTTTACAATTACTGCTAAAGGATATCAAAGCCTGATAATTTTATTTATTCGAATGTCTTCAGTTCAAATTGAATGCCATCAAAAACGCCGTACGTATAATGGGTTATCCAGTCGCCCAGGTTGAAATAGGTAGAATTGGCCCCCACTTTGATCTCCATGGGCAAATGGCGGTGACCAAAAACGAAGTAATCATAATGTTTGGTTTCCAGTTTTCGTTTAGCGTATTTTGCGAGCCATTCGTTTTCTTCTCCCAGAAACTTCTTATCGTTATCTCCGGAAATGATCTTATTTTTTACCGAAAGATACTGCGCAAAACGCATCCCTAATTCCGGGTGAAACCATCGAAAACCCCAATTGAAAAACGGATTCGTAAATACTTTTTTCATCCGTTTATACCCCTTGTCTCCGGGGCCTTTACCATCGCCATGACCGATAAAAAAAACCTTGTCATTAAATGTAAATTCTTTACAATCTCTATAGGTTGGGATGTTGAGTTCTTTTTCAAAATAATCCCGCATCCAAAGATCGTGGTTGCCTACGAAAAAATGGATAGGAATACCGCTGTCACTTATTTCTGCCAGCTTGCCAAGAATACGTACAAAGCCTTTGGGGACAACGGTCCTATATTCGAACCAAAAATCGAAGAGATCGCCCAACAAGAAGATGGCTGCTGCATCATGTTTTATAGAATCGAGCCAACGCACGAATTTCTTTTCCCGAGGCAGGCTTTCTTTCCGAGAAGGAGCGCCCAGATGATTGTCGCTGGAAAAGTATATTTTTTTACCCTGAGGGATTTGCATATTCAAATTCAGTTGTCAGAAGCAAACCACTCTGCAGAGCTGGTGGCAGTTTCCTGGAGTTTTAACGAATGAAGCCGGATGTTATTGGGTAAGCGATTTTCGATCTTTTCGGCAAAGTCGATCACCATCATTTCACTGGTGGGCTGATAATCTACCAACAATACATCGTGCCCACGGTTCTTTAATTCCCTTGCCAGTTCGACATGAGGAGTGTTTTTATTGAAAACCGTGGCATGATCGAACACATCGACAATTTCTTCTTTTACGATTTTTTTAAGGTCACTAAAATCGATTACCATTCCGTATTTTACATTTTTGGTATCATTAATTGGGAGGCCAATAACGGTAACAAAAAGCTTATAGCTATGCCCATGTATATTTCGGCATTTGCCGTCGTAGCCATACAGGGCGTGCCCGGTCTCAAAAGAAAATTGTTTGGTGATACGAATGTTGCTCATTTTCCTTATTTCATTTTATTGTATAGCACAACAATGACCAAAAACCGGCCCCAAAAGCAAGAATAACCCATCGGCTAGAAAACCGAAGGATATCCATCGCTGTACTTTTTGGTAAAGTTATTTATTTTCAATCAAAGGAATGTATTTTCTATTGAATTTAATAATAAGGGCTATTGCTCTGTAGGCGACCCAGACGACGAGGGCCAGCCAAATCCCCTTCAACCCCCATCCCATATATTTTGAAAAGAATAGTACGGGGATAAAGCCGAATATCGTTGCTCCCAGGAGAACATTACGCAGATACTTCATCTCACCCATGCCTTTGAATATGGCATCCATTGTGAATGCCAAAGAATTAAATGGCAAAGTGATCATGACCACAAAGAATACGGAGTAGAATACGTCGAGTACCTGCGGGTCTTTGTTAAACAGCAACCCCATAGGTTGGTATAGCAGAAATCCTACCGACATCAAAATCGCAGCCACCCCCAGATTGTATAGATTTACCTTCTTGGTGAGTTTCCAAAGTGATCTGTAATTCTTCTCTGCAATAAAGGAGATGTTGGTCTTTGAAGCTTGCAAGCCGTAAAATTAACTCAAAACCAATTCATAACAATGAAAACGATTGCGACTTGTTAAAAATTACCATGACTCCTTAAAATTGAGTATCTTACGTTTAAAATTGCGGCCTCAGCACTAGTTTTAATTTATTCAGGATTTCTCGTACCGTAAAATTGTTTTTATGCGTCGATGGCTTTTTCATATATTTTGTTTTCTGATAACTTTACACGGTTTTGGGCAAGAATGCCCTAATTTATTAGAACCGTTACCGGGGTCGACTAATGTATCGATCAACACCAGTATTAGTTGGGAAAAGGTTATAGGCATAACGGGATATATTATCAATATTGGGACAACACCCGGCGGAGGTGAGATTATCCTTGAGCAACCCGTTGGCAGTGATACTACTTATACTCCTCCTTTGGGGCTTCCGGAGAATACATTGATCTATGTAACAATCACTTTATTCTTTTTTGATCAGAATAATATTGTGTGCCCAAGCCAATCTTTCACTACTGAAGATGTAACTACAGTACCGGATTGTACTCAATTGACAGTACCGCTGGACGGAGCGGAAAATGTAAATGTTGGTACTAACATATCATGGAGCTATGCGCCCAGAGCATTAGGGTACCGTATCACCTTAGGCACCTCACCTGGATTGGGGGACATTATCAATAATTTGGATGTTGGGAATACTCTGTCTTATAATCCTACCATGAACTTTCCTCCTGGAACAACGATCTATGTGCGAGTGATCCCGTATAACGAAAATGGGAATGCAGTGGGGTGTATGGAGGAAAGTTTTACCACAGGGGCTTTAGGAGAACCTCCTGGCTGTACACATCTCATCACACCAGTGGATGGTGAAATAAATGTTGAATTATCTCCTTTGCTAGAATGGGAGGTCGTACTGAACGCTATAGGGTATAAACTTTTCATTGGCAGGTCTCCATTTGTAAATGATATCATTAATGGGGATATATTTACGGCCAACTGGACCTTTGTGATAGAATTTGAACCCAATAAGACATATTATGTTCGTATCATTCCCTTTAATGATGCTGGAGAAGCTCAAGATTGCCCACAGGAATCTTTTTCAACCATATTGGGCTGCGGCCCTTTTATCGATGTTACAACCGGAGAATTGGTTAGTTTCAATCCCGAAATAAACTTTCCGGATCGGGTTGGGATCTGCGAAAATAATATTCCTACCCGTATCAATACCTCGGATGAAGCCGATGGGTTTCGCTGGTTTAAAGTCCTTCCTTCGGGTGAAGAAGAGCTGATCTCTGAAGAGCCTTATGTGGACCTCTTTACTGCAGGACGTTATCGCTATGAGGCTTATAATATTCTAAATCAAGAAGGATTTGTGATCGAATGTTCAAGCACCAAGGAATTTGCAGCGGTACTCTCTTCAGCAGCTATAATTGAACGGCCCATGATTGAAGAGATCGCTCGATTATTCTATGTTACAATAGTGGTATCGGGACCGGGGGATTACGAATATTCATTAAATGATATCGATGGCCCTTATGATGATGACAATAGGTTTACGGGTTTAGGGGTAGGAACTTATACGATCTATGTTAGAGACAAAAATGGCTGTGGGATCTCTGAGAGAACATTTAAACTTGCCTATCCTCCTACAGGCTTTCCACCATACTTTTCGCCTAACGGAGATGGGATCAATGATTATTGGCAGTATGTTCGACCCGAAGAGGATCCTTTACCTGTAACTATCATATATATCTACGATAGATATGGCAAGGCCCTGGTCAATTTCAATGCTCAAGGTCAGGGTTGGGATGGACGTTATCACAATAATACTATGCCGGCCACCGAATATTGGTACAAGGCTTTCACCAGGGACAATCTTATTTATACCGGGCACTTTTCACTTATTCGATAGTCACCTCAATATTATATCAATTCAGGATCAATTCGTAGCAGTAAAAGCAAAGATCACTTTGCTTGGGAAAATAGATATCTCCCAGGCGTTGATACCCTCTTGCCTCATAAAATCTTTGATTGCGCTTGTTTGCACTAAAGGTATCCAGACGAATTGATACTGCATGGTTTTGTCTTCCAAGGTCTTCGGCAAAATCCATTACTATTTTAGCATAACCTTGATGTTGAAAGGCAGGGTGAATGGCCAAACGGTGAATATAGTATTGAAGGGCATCTTCAGTTAGCCAGTTGATTTTATTGTATTCCGGATCTTTTTCCGAAGAGATCGTAATGCACCCTATCATTTTGTCATCGATGATTAAAACATATAATTCATCTCTTTTTATATCTTTTAGGAAGGCGTTAGGATTAGGATAGTGTTCATTCCATTGATAGATGTTTTCGGAGGTCATCTTTGCCGCACAAGCTTTGGTAATTTTTATAATTTCCTCAATTTCTGAAAGTTTTGCCAGCCGAATCATATTTTAAACTAATTTTGCTCCTGTCTGCCATAGGGTAAAACAAATTAAAGATATCAATTCTTATGAAAAATATTTTGGTGCCGGTAGGTTCTAAGGAGAGCGGGATAAATAATTTACAATACGCCATTAATTTTGCTGCCATGAGTGGTGCAAAAGTGTATGTCATTAATATTTACAAGGCGTTTTCGAAAGTTGGTGGACTGACCAAGGTAAACCAGTTGATGATGGATGACAGCGAAGCCCTTTTGGATGATTTATTGAGTCATGTTGATACCAAGGGCATTGATGTTATTTCGAAACCGATTCAGGGAGATCCTTTCGAGGCTATCAGTCGTATTTCGAAGCAATTGAATATTGACCTATTAATTCTGTCTCCCCAGAGTGTGGAGAAAAGAGATGAAGTTTATCTGGGACGTATTACCGGAAAGATCGTGAAACAAACTAGCATTCCTTTACTTATTGTACCGAAGGATTGCGTATTCAGAAAAGTTGAAACGATTTTGTTGGCCTTTAAACGAGGTTATTTTGAAAAGGATAATGTGCTGGTCCCTCTCAAGGAGATGGCCCAATTATTTAATTCTAAAATAAACCTGTTACACGTAATTACACCTGATGTTGTAGATGACAAAACGCC
>SMXJ01000011.1 GCA_004356305.1 Bacteroidota bacterium
AGAGCCATCTATTGGTTCATGAATAAAATAGCCGATACCTTTGGGTTCCAAATTGACCCGGGAGCCTACAAGATCATTGAGTTATTGTTCTATGGTATCTTGATCGTTATCGCGTTATATATCATTGTTCGTTTATTGGTCGGAACGAAAGCTTCATCATTCTTTAGTAAAAAGAGCCGTCAACTAGCACCACTCAATATTCAAGAAGAACATATAGAAGGTGTTGATCTGGATCAATTTATTCTGGATGCGTTAGCCCGGAATAATTATCGCCTTGCGGTACGATATATGTATCTCAAGGTACTTAAAGAACTATCTTTCCGGAATCTTATTTCCTGGCACTTCGACAAAACCAACGGGGATTATTACGAGGAAATTGAAGATCCTCAGCTCAAGGACAATTTCAAGAAGGTATCCTATCTATATGATCATGTTTGGTATGGTGAGTTTGACCTGGATGCGGGAGGATTTGCCAATGCTCAACTGGATTTTGATCGTTTTACTAAAAACATGAAACATGCTGGATAAACGGTCTAAAAATATCGTCATCGTTTTCGGAATAGCCTTACTCCTGATTATGTTCTCTGAAGCAATCCGGCCCCGCCCTGTCAACTGGCGTCCCAGTTACACCGCTGCAGAGAAAATACCTTTTGGCAGCTATGTGCTCTTCGAAGAATTACCAACAATTTTTGGTGAGACACCTATAGAACAAGTAACCATGGACCCTTATGAATTTATTGTAGATGGTAATTACGTTCAAAATTCAACTTATTTCTTCCTCAACGATGCCATTTTTCTGGATGAACGCCAGGTGGATGCCTTGATCAAATATGTTTCCGAAGGAAATACCATATTTATGTCGGCAAACAGTTATGGTCATATACTGGAAGACTCTCTGGGGCTATATCCATCGACGGTATATGAATTATTGGAAGAATATGTTTCAACGAACTTCTTCAATTCAGAATTTAAAATGGACTCCATGCCTAAGTATAAAAAAGGAGTCTATAAAACTATTTTTGATGATATTGACACGCTGAACACAAAGGCATTAGGCTATTTTGAGACAAAGGAGAAAAACGTCGATGAGCTCAATTATATCTCGGTAGAAATTGGTGAAGGTCGATTCCTGTTCCACACACTTCCGGAAGCATTTACCAATTATTATATGCTCAATGGAAATCAACGGTATGCGGCACAAGTACTCTCTTATATTGAAACAGAACATATTTACTGGGACAGTTACCTAAAGTCCGGACGGAAAATAATTTCTTCTCCCATGCGTTTTGTGCTCTCTCAACGCCCGTTGAGGTGGTTTTACTACTTGACTATGACAGGACTTCTGCTTTTAGTGTTGTTTATGGCAAAACGAGAACAGCGCATTATCAAAGTCATCAAACCTTTGAAAAATACATCGATAGAATTTACAAGGACCATAGGCGACTTGTATTTTCAGCATAAAGATTATACCAATATTATTACCAAAAAAATCACTTATTTTATGGAACTTATCCGTTCCCATTACTATTTGAGTACTCAGGTCTTAGATGAAGAATTCATTACTAAATTGGCTCATAAAAGTGGTAACGACCACACTAAGACCAAAAAACTCATAGATTATATAAATCATTTAAAAGGAAAGTCGCTCCATAATGAAGCAGACCTAATTGAACTGAATAAAAAAACACAAGATTTTAAAATATAAATTATGGAAGAATCACAAGAAAATCCAAAGGAAAATGCAGAAAATAATCCACAACCGGCATCACCATCAACTTCTGATACTCCACCACAGGAAAATGCACTGGAATTTAGTTCAAGGATAGACTTAAAGGACCTACAGAAGGCTGTGAAGAAAATTAAGGACGAATTGGGCAAAGTCATTGTCGGGCAGCACGATATGGTCGAAATGTTGATCGTTAGTATCCTTGCGAACGGACATTCGCTTATAGAAGGAGTGCCGGGTGTTGCCAAGACCATCACCGCAAAATTACTCGCAAAAACCCTGTCGGTTGATTTTAGCCGAATTCAATTCACACCGGATCTAATGCCGAGTGACATTTTGGGGACCTCGATCTTCAATGTGAAAAATTCCGAATTTGAATTTAAAAAAGGCCCGATCTTCTCAAATATAATATTGATCGATGAAATTAACCGGGCACCAGCCAAAACGCAAGCGGCTTTGATTGAAGTAATGGAAGAACGCCAAATCACTTTGGACGGTGTAAAATATGATATGGAACCCCCATTTTTGGTATTTGCCACTCAGAACCCTGTGGAACAAGAAGGAACATATGCATTACCCGAAGCGCAATTGGACCGTTTCCTTTTTAAAATAAACGTTCCCTATCCCAGTATTGAAGAAGAACTTATGATATTGGAAAACGAGCACAAACGCGAAAATAAAAATGTGATGGATTCGGTTGAACCCGTACTGTCTGCGGCTCAGATCTCCGAATATCAGGAGACCATTAAAAAGGTACTCATTGAAAATAATTTGATGAAATACATCGCTGCCATTACCGATAATACCCGTGTAAATTCGAATCTATTTTTAGGAGCGTCACCTAGGGCTTCCCTGGCTATAATGAATGCGTCAAAAGCGATCGCAGCGATGGGTGGAAGAGATTTTGTCACGCCGGATGACATAAAAAAAGTTGCACCCTCCGTATTGCGTCACCGCATTATATTAACACCGGAGCGCGAAATGGAAGGCCTTACCCCGGACAAAGTAGTACAGCAAATAATTGAGACCATCGAAGTACCAAGATAAAAATGAAGGGATTTCTTAAGAGTTTATACCTCTCCAAACGATTTTTTACGCTCTTGTTCTCAATAGCTATCTTGTTTGTATTCGCCTTTTTCTTTCCCAACCTTTTCGGCCCGGCAAAACTTTTATTCTTTGTTCTACTCGCTACACTAATATTCGATATTATATTATTGTTCAGAAATAAAACCGGAGTGCAGGCAGAGCGTATTTTGCCTGAAAAACTTTCCAATGGAGATGAAAACGTGATAGAGATAACACTTGTGAATCGCTTTCAGTTTCGGGTAAGCCTGAAAATTATTGATGAGTTGCCCGTACAATGGCAGCGCAGAGATTTTAAGATCGAGAGTATCCTAAAGCCTTCACAGAAAAAGAAGTTCACTTATCAGGTACGCCCCACAGAACGCGGCGAATATCACTTCGGAAATTTAAACGTGTTCGTTTCCACATTCTTAGGCCTGGCATCGAGACGGCAAAAATTTTCCGCCGAAGCCATGGTACCGAATTATCCGTCATTTCTTCAGCTAAAAAAATATGCCTTTATAGCGTTTTCCAATCGCTTGAAATTTTTCGGACTGAAAAAAATTCGGCGTATTGGTCATACCATGGAGTTTGAACAGATCAAGGAATATGTATCAGGAGATGATATGCGAAATATCAACTGGAAAGCTACAGCCAAAAAGAATGCTCTGATGGTGAATCAATTTCAGGATGAAAAATCGCAGCCTGTCTATTCTATAATCGACAAAGGAAGGGTGATGAAAATGCCTTTTAACCGGTTGAGTTTATTGGATTACGCCATCAATGCGACTTTAGTGATATCGAATATTGTCTTGAAAAAACAGGACAAAGCAGGCATGTTCACCTTTTCCCGAAAAGTAGAAGACCGGGTAGTTGCTCAGCGTAAAAGTGCACAGATGCATGTGATACTGGAGACCCTGTACAATATCACAACCGATTATTCTGAAAGTGATTTCTCACGATTGTATGTGGATGTGAAAAGGCACATTCACCAACGCAGTTTACTTTTGTTGTACACCAATTTCGAAACCCTTGATGCTTTACATCGTCAATTGAGCTATTTGCAAGCCATAAATAAAACCCATTTGTTGGTTGTTGTCTTTTTTGAAAATACCGAATTGATCGAATTCTCCCGTCAAAACGCCAATTCAACACAAGAGATCTTCGAAAAAACGATTGCCGAAAAATTTATTTACGAAAAGAAACTCATCGTGAATGAACTCCATAAATACGGTATCCAGACCATCCTCACGGCTCCTGAGAACTTAACGGTGAACACCATCAATAAGTACCTGGAGATAAAAGCCAGAGGGCTCCTCTAATGTTACAATTCCTTCGCTCTATCGTCGTCATATAAAAGCAAAAAATGATTCAATTGATTGACTATATACATCGAAAGCGATTCTTTATTTTCATCTATTGGGCGGTGAAAATAGGTTTAGGACTTGCATTCATTCTCTCTGGTGCCCGAAAACTTCCGGGAGTTAAATTTACATCTATCCCAATATCCGATCCCGTGGGACTATTCTTTGAAGGGATGTATGTAACCGGTTTTTATTGGAATTTTATTGGTTATTATCAGATCCTCGTAGGTATATTATTGATGACTCCCTGGTGGAAGAAATTAACTCCTATACTTATTTTTCCGGTCACCATCAATATTTTTCTCGTCTCTCTATCGCTTCACATGCGAGGCACACCCATCATAACCTCATTGATGATCTTAGGTAATCTCTATCTTATTATATGGCATCTGAGAACTTATTCGCCCTTACTGAAAATTAAATGATCAAAGAAAAGCTACACTTCAGCGTTTAAAATCTACAATTCGGTAAATGAAATTTTTTCCTGCCTGGTTTTCTTTTCACTTTTGACGTGTTCAAAAAAATTAAAACATTAAAAAAACGAATACAATGAAAACTATCATCTTAACTATCGCATTAGCAATTTCTACATTTTTTTTAAAAGCACAAACCGACGATGTAGCCTCAGTCGAAGGCACTACCATTACCGTGACTGTTCCTGTGGCCAGCAATGAAGGTAATGTGATTTTTGGGCTATATGACGAAAACACTTTTATGAAAGCAGCCCCCATTCAAGGGTTGGAAGGCGAAATAATAGACGGAAAGGCAACCGTAACTTTTACAAACGTCGTGCCGGGTACTTACGGTATTTCTTTATACCATGACAAAAACGGAAACAAAATAATGGATTTCGAACCCAATGGGATGCCATTGGAAATGTATGGGGTTTCCAATAATGTCATGAGCTATGGCCCTCCACAATGGAGTGACGCTAAATTTGAAGTTAACTCAGCACCAATAGAGCTGGAAATTAGAATGTAAGAAGACAGATGTCGGTATTCGTAAATTCGACGTCAAAATTTACCAGAGACTTTAGACTAAAAAAAGCTATTCTTAAGGATGGTTTTTTTATTATAGAGATAATCTTAAAACCCAATCGAAACTATAGATTAAATCAATACAAATAGGTATCTTTGATAAAATGTCCTAAAAGATGACAATTACCCAATTAAAATATGTTTTAGCAGTCGCCAAGCATCGAAACTTCACCAAAGCGGCCGAAAAGACATTTGTTACTCAGCCTACATTGAGTATGCAAATTCAAAAATTGGAGGACGAATTGGATATTTTGATCTTCGATCGCAGCAAAAAGCCCATTGAATTAACCGCCGTTGGCAAAAAGATCGTGAATCAAGCAAAGAATATTGTCAATGAAGCAGATAGGATGCAGGATGTGGTGGATCAGGAAAAAGGGTTTATCGGAGGTGAGTTTAGATTGGGGATCATCCCTACGATCATGCCTACGTTGTTACCTATGTTCTTAAAGACCTTTATCGTAAAATACCCTAAGGTTCAGCTCATAATAGAAGAAGTAGCTACTCATGAGATAATTACAAAGATCTCCGATGGTCATATGGACGGTGCTATAGCCGCAACGCCTTTGTACATGGATATAATAAAAGAACGTCCATTGTATTACGAGCCGTTTGTTGGATATATTCCGGAAGGACATCGTTTATTCAATAAAGAAAGAATTGAAAGCAATGATCTGGATATTCACGATATTTTATTATTGGAAGATGGTCATTGTTTTCGGGACGGAGTTATAAACCTATGCAAATCTTCAAAAATGGCTAAGGATGATTCGTTTCAGTTGGAGAGTGGCAGTTTTGAAACATTGATCAAATTGACTCATGAGGGTTTGGGAATGACACTGTTACCCTATTTACATACTCTTGATATTTCGAAAGATCAAAAAAAATACCTCCGGTTTTTTAAAGAACCTTCTCCTGCCAGGGAGGTGAGTATTATCTATAACAAGAGCGAATTGAAATTACAGATCATCAATGCGATGTATGATGTTATTGCCGGTATCATTAGGGGTGCCATCCGATTTCAGGATGTGAAGATCATAAGTCCGGTGAAGTAATTATTTTGCCAAAATCAGGCCCCAATAAGGAAAGTTGTATAAAATCCTGAAAACGTTTTAAATAATAGGTATCTCATGGCAATTTCAATTCACCATCGGATAAAATAATAAAGCCTCCGGTTCCGGAGGCTTTATTATTTCTATTATTTTAAATAAATTAAACATCGATTTAATTCGGGGTTCTGCAGAATGAGCGAATTAATCCAAATCTTTAATTCCTCGATTTCATGAGGAAGTAATCTCTTCAACGCTTTCTTCAACTCCTTACAGAATAGATTTACATCAAAACTTACTTTCTTAAGCACAGCTTTGGTATAATCAAACATTGCTCTAGCCATATCATTTATTAGGGTTCGGTTAAGTAGTTCTAAACTTATAGGCGTGAAATTTTAAATTATCGTTTTCAATATAACTAAAAAAAATGAAATATATTTAAATCTGTTGATAACTTACGGTTGTAAATGGTGTTAAAGTTTCATTTTACAGCATCAATTTTTCATTTTTATAGTCCATTCAAATTCAAAAACAGACACCGTGATCCCTTCACTGTTTAGCCCTTTCGCTTTCATCCGGCAAGTTTGACCTTCCCTTGTTTCAATGGTTTTTTTAATGGCTTGTTTGATAAGTAACCCGTCCTCACAGGTAAAATTGATCCTTCCTGTTGCTTTTTTTAAAAAAGTCGCACTATTATTTACAACAAGCATGGATATAGTACGGTTACTGTCCCTGATACACGACATTACCAATGCCCCGGTGCTTAATTCGGCAGCCATCCCTTGTACTGCCCAGAACATAGAGCGAAACGGGTTTTGATTTATCCATTTGTATTTTACTGAAGTAACACATTTTACCTCCGAAATAGACTTCACCCGTACCCCACAGAAATAGGCAGATGGTAATTTGAAGAGAGTGAATCTATTTATTTGACGCGGTTTTAAGGGCATTGATAATTGATTTTTGCTAAGATATTTCATTTTTCAGAAAGGATGAAATCATTTATTTCAACATAAAACGAAATCGTTTAGCCCTTGGTATTATTACCCTCAACGACAAAAAACAAACCTCAATGCTTATATGTAATCGTTAAATTATTGTTAATTATTAGTACTATGTGTAACATATTACCTTATTAAAGACATATATTTGCATAAGAAATTAATAAGTAATGGAAACTAATCCTCTAGAAAACCATAAAAATATAGCGGCGTTGATCCATCTATCAACATTCTCTAAGTACTTTTTTCCCTTCGGAAATTTTCTCGCACCATTATTATTGTGGACGGTAAATAAAGAGAAGCCCTTCGTAGAAAAACATGGAAGGGAAGCCATCAATTTTCAATTGAGCATTTTATTGTATGCTTTGGTTATCGGGATCATCAGTTTACCGTTCATCGCCATCTTCGCTTTAGATTTTGTG
>SMXJ01000012.1 GCA_004356305.1 Bacteroidota bacterium
GACAAAATAGCTACTATTTTGACCTGATAGAAGGGAAGATACTACAGAAATTAAAGATAACACCTCTGAAAATGAATAGCTTCAATAATTATATGAAGTCTCAGGGAAAATTAGGAGGACAAAACAAAATTCCACGCCTGTCCAATGATCGAAAAATTGCAGACCCGCTCATCAGGATACAAGCCTAAATAAGTGTTATCTTTGCATTTTAATGAGCATTAAGAAAAAACACCAGCGTACTCGCGCCCAGGAAAGTAGCGGCGCCATTGAACGGATTTACATCACCTTGCGACATCTCTTTAACCGGGGCTTTTACAAGCCGATGGGGATTTCTGGGGAAACTTTGCGAGAGTCGTTGTTGATGTTAAGGCCGGAAATTTACGGCTCCATAGCTGAGAAGAAAATTGAGCTACAGGGCTTGATATATGTTATTGACAGACTTCCGTATGGAATAGAAGAATGCCGTTTTATAAATCTTACCAGTGACGAAGGCTATAAAAATTCACACTTTGAACCAATTATTCCTGTCAAAAGACGTCGTAATTGCTACCGTATTGATGCTGAGCAAATGAACATTGAGGTGACCCGCGGGCGTAGTGAGATCTATGATATATTGACACATCTTACTTTCATGTACATAGAGTCTCATAAAATTATGAAGCAGGTATTGGTAAGTGAAGAAGGTGAACTTATTCGAGATTGGGAAAAACTCGAAGAAGCTGTACTTAAAAAGGGAAAATTAACTCAAAAAGACAAGGAAATAGCCTTGACTCATACTGCAAATTTCTTAGGAAGGACCTTTGAAGAAGTCAATGAGGTCTATGCCGATTTTAGTTCAGAAGAAGATGAACACCGCTTTTTAAAGATCATTTATCATCTCGGAAAAGGTGCGATGGAAGAACATTTGAACGAGAAGAAACGTTTGATAACTTTTAGTCCGGTACTACGGGAGCGCCTGGGACATCATATTCATGGAGAGCGTTGGGCCGAACGCATAAAAGAGGTATTGTATAACGAGCAATTAATGGATCGCCCTATTCATATTATTAGTGCTAATATGCATAGCGTGATGAATACCTTGTTTGCGGAAGATGCCTTGAGTTCAGAAATAAAAAATAAGACCGTTTTAAATCTGTTTGAGATGCTCAGCGATCCGAATAGCATCAGGTTGAGAGAAAAAGTAATCAATGTGGCAACCGGTAATGGAATGATGTATCTCAAAGATGAGAGCGGAGCTAATATCGATGTTCAGATATTTGATATGCAAAAGGCGACTTCCTGCACTTTTTCTTCTGAATCAACCGGCCAAAAACCCGTCATCATTGTTATGGACTACGCTTTTGGAGAACAGGCATACGAGACCATGGATGAGTTATTAAAACCGTTTATAATAAACAACCAAAGGAAATTGATCAATATTGAATCTGTTTCGGTGATGGGAAAAGCCGGAATTTTGGATGGAGGAAAAGGAGACATTATGATCCCGCACGCTCATATTTTTGAAGGCACAGCAGATAATTATCCTTTTAAGAACAGGTTGAAGAAAAGCGATTTTATCGATGATGATATCAGGGTATGTTCGGGTGCAATGATCACCGTATTGGGAACTTCCCTCCAAAATCGTGATATTCTAAGGTTTTTTCGCGATTCTACCTGGAATGTTATTGGTTTGGAGATGGAAGGAGCACATTATCAAAAAGCGATTCAATCGGCCTCAAAAATTAGAGGGAGTGTGAGTCCTAAACTAAAAGTGAGTTACGCGTATTATGCCAGTGATAATCCGCTGGAGACGGGCAGTACCTTGGCTTCGGGGGGATTGGGAACAACCGGGGTTAAACCTACCTATTTGATTACAGAAAAAATACTGCGTCAAATTATGGGATAGTTTAAGCTGTCGGTTTATCGTACATAAAATCCTACAAGGTTATAGGAAAAAGAGTGTTAATTTAGCTTTAGGCTAGTCTAAAAATATATTTTGAAGAATACTAAAGTCTTAGTTACCGGTGGGGCAGGGTTCATTGGCTCCAATTATGTAGCCTATGTTCTAGGCAACTGCCAGGACGAAGTTTTTGTACTTGACAATCTTACCTATGCCGGAGATTTAAGAAATTTGGAGTCGGTTTCTCATCTTTCAAATTATCATTTTGTGAAAGGAGATATTTGTGACGAAACATTTGTACAAGAATTGTTTAACAATCATCAATTTGATAAAGTAGTACACTTCGCGGCCGAGTCTCATGTTGATAATTCGATATCAGGCCCGGGCGCTTTTATTAACACAAATATAGTAGGCACGTTCAATTTACTACATGCGGCCTATAAAACATGGATGGACGGGCCGAATCGACTATTGGAATCCTTTAAAGAAGCACGCTTCCTTCATATATCTACAGATGAGGTTTATGGCACTTTAGGCAAAACCGGTCTTTTCACCGAAACGACCTCATATGCACCCAACAGTCCATATAGCGCCTCCAAGGCATCTTCAGATTTTATCGTTCGAAGCTATTTTCATACCTACGGAATGCCGGTGGTTACGACTAATTGCTCCAACAATTATGGCCCCAATCAACACAAAGAGAAATTGATTCCAACCATCATTCGAAAGGCGATTTCAGGGGAACCCATACCTATTTACGGTGACGGGCAAAACATCAGGGATTGGCTATATGTTTGGGATCACTGCATTGGGATCAAGTTGGTGTTGGATAAGGGAAAGTTGGGTGAAACCTATAATATTGGAGGAAGAAATGAACGCAATAACCTATATATTGCAAACACTATTTGTGAGTTGTTGGATGATCTAAAACCAACAGACAATTCCTATAAAGATCAGATCACATTTGTAACCGACAGGCCG
Source organism: Bacteroidota bacterium (assembly GCA_004356305.1). Lineage (GTDB taxonomy): Bacteria > Bacteroidota > Bacteroidia > Flavobacteriales > Flavobacteriaceae > Aureisphaera. Next base: position 2,861 of record SMXJ01000012.1, read on the forward strand.
GGACATGATTTCAGATACGCCATAGATGCTTCAAAGATTGAAAGCGGCCTTGGTTGGAAGGCTGATGAAAATTTTGAAAGCGGGATATTAAAGACCGTGAAGTGGTATCTTGCTAATACAGACAGATTATAACATATGAAAGGAATAATTTTGGCCGGAGGCTCCGGCACACGACTACATCCACTTACCTTGGCGGTGAGCAAGCAATTGATGCCGGTATATGACAAACCGATGATATATTATCCGTTGTCAACTTTAATGTATAGTGGTATTAGAGAGATCTTGATCATTTCAACACCTCAGGACCTACCCTTGTTTGAGAAGTTGCTGGGCGATGGTAAAAATTTGGGATGTGATTTTCAATATGCCGTACAAGAATATCCCAAAGGATTAGCAGAAGCCTTCATCATCGGCAAAGAATTTATTGGCGATGATAAGGTCGCCATGATCTTAGGGGATAATATATTCTACGGAAGTGGCCTCAAAAAATTATTGCAGGCAAATAGTGATCCGGATGGTGGAATTATCTATGCCTATCATGTTCTCGACCCGGAAAGATATGGTGTGGTTGAGTTTGATAAGGACGGGAAAGCAATTTCGATCGAGGAAAAGCCCAAACATCCTAAATCCAATTTCGCGGTTCCGGGAATCTATTTTTACGACAACAGCATTGTTGATGTCGCCGGAAATATCAAACCCAGTACTCGTGGTGAATTGGAAATTACCGATGTAAACAATGTGTATTTGCAGCGAGGAAAACTTAATGTAAGTATCTTGGATAAAGGTACTGCCTGGCTGGATACCGGAACTTTTGCCTCATTGATGCAGGCCTCCCAATTTGTTGAAGTAATAGAAGAGCGACAAGGATTGAAGATAGGGGCCATCGAAGAAGCCGCCTATGAAATGGGATACATAGACAAACAACAACTTGTGAAGCTTGCCGAACCCTTAATAAAAAGTGGTTATGGCAGACATTTAATGCAACTCATTTAGTTTTGGAAATACAAAAAACCCCGTTGAAAGATTGTTATATAATAAAGCCTGTAGCTTTCAAAGATGATAGAGGCTATTTTCTGGAAACATTCAATCAAACTCATTTTCAACAAGTCACGGGCCAATCCAGAGCATTTGTGCAGGACAACCAATCAAGCTCATCTAAAGGAGTACTGAGAGGTCTTCATTTTCAAAAGGGAGAAATGTCCCAGGCAAAATTAGTACGTGTGGTCAAGGGGAGTGTATTGGATGTTGTCGTAGATTTACGGAAGGACTCTGAGAGTTTTGGAAGATCTTTTTCGGTGATTCTGGATGATCTTGATCACTGGCAATTATACGTTCCAAGAGGTTTTGCACATGGATTTATAACCCTTTCAGATCGATCTATATTCTGCTATAAATGCGATAATTTTTACCACAAAGCATCTGAAGGTGGAATCATCTACAACGACGCAACCTTGGCCATAGACTGGCATCTTCCCGAGGAAGAATTTATTGTTTCAGAAAAAGACTTAGAACTTCCCACATTTGAGGAAGTAATTCGGTGATGAGAATACTGGTTACAGGGGCAAACGGACAATTAGGTAATTGTATCAGGGATGCGGCGCAACAGCATCCCGAACTCGACTTTCATTTTGCAGATAAGGGAATAATCGATATTGACAACGCCACTTCAGTTGAACAATTCTTCGAAAATAACAAGTTTGATTATTGCATCAATACCGCGGCTTACACGAACGTTGAAAAGGCCGAAAGCCATAAAGAAGAGGCTTTTTTAACCAATGCTGAAGGCGCCAAACACATGGCTCAGGCTTGTGCGAACAGCAATACTATTTTAATACATATTTCAACAGACTATGTGTTTGATGGTAAAAAAGACACGCCCTATAAAGAAAATGATAAAGTAAATCCGATCAATGTTTATGGAAGCTCAAAATTGAAAGGAGAGCAATATATTCGGGATATCTGTAATAGGTACTTTATTTTTCGAACCTCCTGGTTATATTCACAATACGGGTATAACTTCTTGAATTCTATGTTACGGCTAGCAGTTGAGCAACACGACCTGAGTATCACAACTGAGCAATCAGGCACACCTACTAATGCAAACGATCTGGCCGGGGCTATCATCGCTACCATCATTTCGCGTAATGAGAATTATGGCATTTATCATTTCAGTAATAAAGGAAATGCAACCTGGTATGATTTCGCCAAATCGATATTTACTTTTTCTAAACAATTAGAAAACGTAAAACTTGAAAAAACCAAGCATTACCGTACTTTTGCAGAAAGGCCGTCCTATAGCGTTTTGGACAAAACGAAATTTACCAATAATTTTACATATCCATTGGTCGATTGGCAGGATAGCTTAAAAAAGATTATAGAAGACCATAAGAACCCTAAATAAATAGCAATGGCACAGAACAATCAGGAAGAGATAGACTTGTTTTTAGTTTTGGACAAATTAAGTAAAGCCTATCATAGGTTTTTGGCAAGTGTATACAAAGGAATTCAATTTGCTGTTAAACATTGGATCGTACTTCTAATTTTAATTTTTGGTGGATATTTTGGCGGACAGTTTTGGCAGCAGTCTCTTAAATCCACGAGAGAAGCAACTATGATAGTTCAGAACAACTTTGATAGTTCCGGTTACGTCTACAGCGCCATAGAATTATTGAACGTAAAATACAAACAAGGAGATAAGGCGTTCTTAAAAAAGCATAATTTCAATACAGAAGATCCGGACCTCGAGGATATAATTATCGAGCCTATTGTTAATATTATGGATCTGCTCGAAAAGCACGAGACCAGTGATAGAAACTTGGATACGTATTTAGGTAAAGCCGATTTTGAAGAGGACTTATTGCTATCAGAAGTGTTCTATCCTGAATACACCTACCATAGAATTACAGTTTCAACATTCAAAAACGATTTGAAGACCATTGAAAAAATTCTCGCCTATCTCAATAGTAATGATACCTATAACAAGACCAAGGATATTGTGATCACCGAGACTCAATTGAGAATTGAAAGAAATGACACAAGTATCAGCAATATCGATGCAATATTCGATGAATATGCCGGTAAACATTTTGTGATTGCAAATCCGAGCCAGGTGTACTTTAAGTCTCAACAGAACAACAACCTCCACCAACTCTTAGATAAGAAGAAAGAATTGATCGACGAGAACGAAAAACTCAAACGCGAACTCATTAAGTACGATGATGTTGTTTTCTTGATCAATGATCCCAACTTCTACAAGACCTATTCGTTTATCGATAAGAAGAACACGTTATTGCCTATTTTTTTGGTATTCGTTTACATAGCATTTTTCGTAATGAGAAATGTTTATAAAAAAGGGAAAATGTATTCTGAAGAAATGTCTTAACCGCTATCCTGTTAACCGAGTTATTTTATACCACAGTTGCGCAACCCAAGTCACAGTCCCGACTCTTGGGAATATAAAAGGGTCATCAAATGTTTTTAAAGACGCTAGCTACCCTTTTGTGTGTGAATAAACGCTAATGAAACTGATAGAGAGCATAAAAACCTTTTTTAAAACCCCGCTGATTTTTAAAAGCATTAATGTGTTGCTATTAAGAATTGTCGGGATGTTACTTTTCTTTTCCCTTACCTTGTTTCTTACCAATAAATTTGATGCCGGTCTCGTAGGGCAATACGATTTTAGCAGGGCACTACTCATCTTTTTAGGGGGCGTGTGTGTATTCGGGATGCATCAGTCTGTGATCTATTATTCGGGATATCTCAAGGCCCGGGATTCTTTGCCATACTTGAAGCAAGTATATAAGAAAATGGTGGTTATTGTTTTGAGCATCTCTATTCTTTTTTTTTTAGCGACCTTCTTTGTCAAACCTCAGTTTATCAACGCGCTCTTCGATAAGGATGTTTCGCGATTGGTGATGAATTCTGTTTTTGCGCTTTTATTCTACGGAATTACCCTTCTGAATATCGATGTTTTTAGGGCGATCAATAAAATATATGTTTCAGAGTTTTATCGAAATGTATTGCGATATGCTTTATTTTTCGGTGCTATCCTATGGCTATATTTCAGTGATAACCCCCAACTTTTAGTCGAGGTTTTCCTGCTTAATTTTGTGTTCCTGGCTATAATATCTACTGCGTATTTATTTTATTATTTTTCCAGGGTTAAGGAGGGTGACACTTCGGTTAACATTAGCTATAAAAATATAGTGAAACGTTCCGGGCCTATGGCTATCAGTGCCATCACCTACTTATTGATGCAAAGTGTTGACATAATTTTGTTGAGTAAGTTCACCAGTTTTGAACGGGTGGCCTTTTATTCGGTAGCGATAAAATTAACAACCATTATTTCGTTGGTATTGGCATCGGTAAATACGGTATACGCTCCCACATTTGCAGAATGGTATAGCCGAAAGAATTTTAATGGCCTCAGAAGTGGTATTAAAAAATCTACCCGACTCATATTCCTGCTTACTTTTCCCGTTATCTTGGTTGTTTTTCTGTTTTCTAACAGGATCTTAGGATTTTTTGGCGCGGATTATATGATGGCTCAGAGCTCGTTAATCGTTCTTTTGATCGGGCAAGCGGTGAACACTCTTTGCGGTTCGGCTGGGGTGTACATGAATATGACCGGGAAACAAGTGGTTTTTCAGAGAATATTGTTGGTGGCCTTTGCGATCAATATAACCCTCAATCTCATACTCATTCCCATTTATGATATTTTAGGAGCGGCTATCGCAACGAGCATTTCCACCATTTTTTGGAATATAGTCACCACGGCATACATATATAGAAAAGATAATGTAAAAACATTTTTAACCTTAAGATGAATAAAGAAACTGTAGATTTTTTTGTGATCGGTGTTGCGAGAGGAGGGACTACTTCCCTCTACAATTATTTGCAGAAACACCCTGATATCTTTTTGCCAAAGGTGAAGGAATGCAACTTTTTTTCTGACGTCGAATCGCTTGATAAAGAAGTTTATCTCGATCCTGAAGAGGGAAAAGAGTATCATATGAAGATCATTCAGACCACAGATGTGTATAACCAATTGTTTTCAAAGGCCAAAAACGGACAGCTTAAAGGGGAAGTCAGTCCGTCGTATATGTGGGACAAAGGATCGGCTAAACGCATATATGATCACAATAAGAAAGCAAAGCTAATCGTCAGTTTGCGAAACCCTGTCGACCGGGCTTATAGCCATTATCTGATGCATTATCACACTGGATATGAAAAAGCTCAATCATTTGAAGAAGCGATTAAAGCACCGAGAAAAACCATATGGGGCGGGGGGAATATGTATCTGGAAATGGGACTGTACTATCCGCAGTTAAAAGCGTATTATGATCTTTTTAATAAACACAACATATTGGTGATGGTCTCTGAAGATTGGACCCGAAATAATGGTAAGGCTCTCGATGAAGTCTATGAATTTTTAGGGATAAAAGCATTTTCTGATTATAATACGGAAGAGGTTTATAATGTTTCAAAACAGCTTAAAAATAAGGGCCTGCTCAACTTTTTAAGATCAGATAAGATCAAGAGATCCTTGAAAAAAGTCCTTCCGGAAAAAACAAAGGAGAAAATAAAAGAACAGCTTTTTTATAAAGAAGCTGAAAAACAGCAATTAGACAATAACCTCTATAATTCCTTAAAAGAATATTATAAGGAAGATATAAAAAAAACTGAGGCGTTAATTGGAATCAACCTATTCCAAAAATGGGACGTAGAGTAATAAATTTCCTTAGCTTGTTATGAAACAGACACTGAACAATGATAAGTACGAAGCATAAAGCCATATTTATACACATCCCTAAGGTAGCAGGACAAAGTATCGAAACTCTCTTTTTAGAAGATCTAGGGCTTAACTGGGATACCAGGCAGGAGCTTCTTTTACGAAAGAAAAAGAGCGATGAACCCGGCCCCCATCGATTGGCACATTTGAAAGCTAAAGACTATGTAGGCTTGGGTTATTTGGAGGTTTCAAAATATGAAGAGTATTTTTCATTTTCGTTTGTGCGAAACCCATATTCGAGAGTTATTTCTTTGTACAATTATTTAGGGTATTCTAAGATCATCTCATTTTCGGCGTTTATAAAAAACGTCTTGTCCGAGAAAGTAAGGGAAGACCATTTCTTTTTCCGACCGCAATACGATTATTTATATAGTGATGACGGGAAACTTTTGGTTGATTTCGTCGGTAAGTTGGAAAGAATTGCCGAAGATTTTAAATACGTATTGGAAAAAGTCGGCATAAAAGGCAAAAATCTGCCGCATATAAATAAGCCGGAAAAAGGCGTTAAAAGAGGAATAGCATCGTTACTAACCACGCCATCGCTCTTAAAAGACCTACAATTAAAACGTTTGTTCTCACAGAAAAAAGTTAGTGAGTTAAGTGAAGATCAAAAAGAAGACATTTACCATATTTATACAAAGGACTTCGAAAACTTTGGCTATGAAAAGTAAAAAGAACATAGTTTATGTAAGCATATCATCTGATATGTATGGCTCTTCGAAGGTGCTTCTTTCGTTGGTGATGCAGATGAAAAGTCAGAGTAAGGAATACAACCCAATTGTTTGTATGCCTTATGAAGATGGCCCCCTAAAGGATATTTTGATCTCCAAAGGGATACATACAATAGAAATGCCCGTGGTAAAACTTACCCGTTCCATGCTCAGGTCTTTTAAATTCATCGGATTACTAAAGCAATATTACAGAGCGAAGAGGATCTTTAAAAGAGAGACCAGGGAGATGACCATCTGTTGTATTCAATCCAATACCCTGGCTACCTTGTTTGGGGCCTTGTACTGCCTTTTTCATAAACCTAAACATATATTCCACGTGCATGAGATCATGGATCGTCCAAAAATAGCGCGCTTCTTTTTTAAGAACCTACTTCGGTTTTTTAGTGATCGGGTAGTGTATAATTCTGAAGCCACCTATGATTTTTATAATCGGATAGCACCTTCTCTTCGGAAGAAGTCTGTGACCATTCTCAATGGAGTGGACAGAAGTGGTGATGAGATCTCTTCTTCAGAAAAAAAACAAATAAGAGAGCAACTCTTTAATGCCGAAGACTCCAATTTTCTGATAGGATTGGTGGGTCGGATCAACAGACTCAAGGGGCACAGTCTTTTATTGAATGCCTTCAAAGAAGTTTCGGAAAAATATCCAAATACAAAATTGTGCTTCGTGGGGTCAACCCCACCAGACCAGGAATTTTATTTAGCTAACTTACGAAGGGAAGTAAATAGCTCGATGGTGGCTGATAAAGTGTGTTTCACAGACTTTCAGAAAAATATATTTGGCGTATTGGAATCTTTGGACCTGGTGATCGTACCTTCTACGGAACCGGAATCGTTTGGGCTTATTGTTGTAGAAGCAATGCTGGCAAAAAAAGCGGTGATAGGTTCGAATATAGGAGGGATCTCAACCATCATAGACGCTGATGAAACCGGCTTGTTATTTAAGCCCAATAATAAGGTGGAACTAGTGGCGGCGATTTCTCAAATGATAGAAAAGCCAGATGTAAAGGAAAAAATTGAAGCGAAAGCCTATCAAAAGGCGATTGCCAAGTATTCAACAAATACGATGTACCAGAAGTTTAACGAGGTATACCATAAGCTGTTATAAATGGGTCAATTGTTCTATAAAGCATGTTTGGTTATTCTCATACTGTCATTACAAATGGCAGATGTTGAGGTGTCTTTTGCTGTAGCCGCTGCATTGAGCATCATCTGTTTCAGAAAACAGATTTCCAATCAGATGGTTTTGATCATTTTCATGTTGTTCGCCCTAGTGATAATCGGTAGCATAACGGTGTTTGAACCCGAGAATGACTATTACTTTTTTCTGAAGGATTTGATCTACTTCCTAAGGCCCATTTTTGTAATGACCTCTGCTTATTTCATTGCAATGCGACTTGAAGACAAAAGATCTTTTCTGAATATCCTGGTCTTAATGGGATTCTATTTTGCGACTATGCACCTATGGAAATTGGTTACGAATTTTACGCTCATTCCGGCAGACACCAACCGGATCCGCACCTACTTTGGGCGTTATAACCACGTGGAGACTATTGCCTTGTTATTGATCATCTGTGTGAAAGACCTGCCGGTTAAACGCTCCAGGTTTAAGATTTTCTATAAATTGTTTGTTGTGGGTCTTGTGGTTTCCTTTTTATTCTATTTTTCCAGAACAATGATCATGGTGGTATTTGCCATGTCCCTTGCCTATTTCGGATATTTAAGACTGAATCAAAAAGGAACTATTGCTTTGTCTGGCTTGCTCATATTGGGATCTGCCTTTACGGTATTCCTGAGTTTTTATGAACCGGCAGAAGAAAACTCCGGAATCGTTGACACCTTCTTGTTTAAGATAAAGAACTCTGTGAGTGAAAGTTTCAGTCTCAAAAATGTGGATATTGCTAGTAAAGACCGTAGGAAACTATGGAAACACTGGCGGGCTTATGAAGCCCATATGGTTTACACCGAAGTAGATAGAGCCAAACTTTGGTTTACGGGGGAAGGCTTTGGTTCGACCGTGGATATTGGTTTTGAAGCCAAACTAGACGGAGAGATGACTCAACATTTGTCGCTAACACACAACGGATTTGCCTATTTATATTTAAAAACCGGTATTCTTGGGCTACTCATTTATTTATTATTTGTACTATACCTCTACTCTTTTTCCTATTCCCCTGAGAGAACAAGCCTTCAAACGGTAGGCAATAACTTATTAGCAGCTTGTACATTTTATATTTTAATCTCTAGTTTTGTAGTTACCGGAATATTTAAACCTTATGATATGGCCACTCTTTTAATGGGAGGGGCTTTCGCTTTAAAACAAATTGGAAAAATTGAAAATAGGAATACTAGGAACGAGGGGGATACCTAATTACCACGGCGGATTCGAACAGTTTGCAGAATTTTTTTCCGTCTTTTTGAAGGAGAAAGGCCACGATGTATATGTCTATTCTTCGGGAAATCATCCCTATCAAAAAGTTGAATTTAAAGGCGTAAAATTAATCCATTGTAAAGACCCTGAAAATAAATTAGGAACGGTTGGGCAGTTTATCTATGACTTAAACTGTATTCGAAATTCACGAAAAAGGGAGTTTGATATATTGCTTCAATTAGGATATACCAGCAATTCGGTTTGGCATCGGTGGTTGCCTAAAAAACCCGTTATTATTACCAATATGGACGGGCTTGAGTGGAAACGAACCAAATACAGTAAAAAAGTGAGATGGTTTTTAAAATATGCCGAATCCCTTGCCGTCAAAAGCAGCGATTTCCTTATCGCAGATTCCAAAGGGATACAGGATTATCTGAAAGAAACATATGGCGTCCCCTCAAAATATATCGCCTATGGTTCTTTACTGTTTTCCGATCCAAATGCAGGTATTCTGTCCAATTATGACGTATCGCCTTACCATTACAATATGCTTATCGCCAGGTTGGAACCCGAAAACAGCATTGAAACGATCCTGGATGGGGCAGTCCGCAGCAATAACGACATTCCTTTTCTAGTCATCGGGAAACACGACACCAATAAATTTGGCGCATATCTTAAGGACAAATACAAAAATGAACCAGATATTCGTTTTATTGGGGGGGTTTACAATCAGGAACACCTGAACAATCTTCGGTATTATTCGAAAGTTTATTTTCATGGACACACGGTAGGCGGAACTAATCCTTCTTTATTGGAGGCTATGGCGAGCGATTCTCTTGTGGTGGCCCATGAAAATCAGTTCAACAAGGCTATTTTGAATAATGACGCCCTTTATTTTCGCGATACTGAAGGGGTTACAACAATTCTCAGCAAAATAACCAATAAGGAAGATTACAGACATTTTCTCAACAACAACCGGGATAAGATCGAAAACATCTATTCCTGGGATATCATCAACAATGCCTATTTAGAGTTTATGGAGCAAACCCATGAGGAAAATAGATAACATTCTAAGATCTCAAAATACCTACGTAGTACTTATCGGCGGCTTGCTGGTGATGCTGCCCTTGCTGCATGGTTTTAGCACAGGAGCGCTTATTGTTCTATTGGCAGCTTCGCTTGTATCAGTACGGTATCATAAGGTAGAGTTTAAAAGAGAGTTTTTATATCCGATCCTGTTTTATTTATTGATGGTTACATCTCTTTTATGGAGCGATAATGTAAAGGCATCCTCGAGAGGGTTGGAACGCCAACTTGCTTTGATACTTATTCCTTTGGCGTTTACTTTTATGCCGGGTATAACGAAAAAAACACGAAATATAATTCTCTATTACTTCTCTTTGGGAATGTTCTTGTTTGCTATTTTCTTTATGACCACTGCCCTGGCCATTTTCATTACTGACTCAAATCCAGAAGTATTTTTTTACCATAGCTTAGTTGCACCTTTGGGCTTGAATGCAATTTATATTTCGGTTTTTGTGTCACTTTGTATACTGTTTTTATTATTCAACCACAAGAGGACGCTGATTTCGATTTTCGTGATTGGGGTCCTTTCCATTTTCTTATTGATGTTGTCGTCAAAAATTATCATTGTGGCTACTTCTGTTCTTGGGGTATTCGGTGCTATTCGAACCTTCAAACGAGCCACGATATTCAAGCTGATCGCTGTATTTGTAGGTGGGACGATGTTGCTTTTATTCACCTCTAATCCTATAAAACAACGGTTCGAACGGGAAATTTCTGTTTCTAATATTAAGGAGGTACTGGAAAGAGAGCAGTTTAATAAGATGTATGACTGGACAGGAACTACCATTCGATTGTTTCAGGCTCGTATCTTTTCGGAAATGTTAACGGAAGACGGTATTTTTTTAACGGGTTACGGGATCGGTAATTCTGAAGATAAGATCATTGAAAAACAAAAGGAATATAATTTATGGCAGGGCTATTATACCTATAATTTCCACAATCAATACATACAAGCTTTAGCAGAATTAGGGGTCTTTGGGCTATTATTCCTATTTTTAATGCTGGGTGCGATTTTAAGACAATACATGCGGGACAAAGACATGCTGTTTCTCTCTTTGTTTTTTATAATGTTTGTTGTTTTTATGACCGAATCTTACATTTGGAGACAAAGAGGTCTGTATCATTTATTGGTGCTATACTGTTTGTTTTTTAAGTCGATACCACCTAATAATAAACAAATAACTAAATAAAAATCGAGGTTCAGTTTTTATTTTGCTCTAAAAAGCCCATATTTTAATATTACATAAATTGCTCTAACACCATCTTTCCAGCCTATTTTTTTACCATCTTCGTAGGTTCTTCCATAATAAGCAATACCTACTTCATAGATTCTAATATTTTTTATTCTACTGATCTTAGCAGTTACTTCTGGTTCAAAGCCAAATCTAGATTCATTTAGATTTAGCGACTTAATTATTTTAGCATCAAACAATTTGTAGCAGGTTTCCATGTCACTTAAATTCAAATTGTTAAAGATATTTGATAAAAAAGTGAGCCATCTATTACCTAAACTATGCCAAAAGAATAAAATGCGATGAGGATTTCCTCCCTTAAATCTCGAACCATAAACAACATCTGCAAAACCGTTAACGACAGGTTTTAATAATACATTGTATTCGATTGGGTCGTATTCCAAATCTGCATCTTGAATAATAATATACTCCCCAGAAGCGTGTTTAATCCCTCGATGTAAAGCCGCTCCTTTACCCATATTTTTTTCTTGAAGATAATAGGTTATAGGAAACTCTGGGTTGGTCTTTATATAGTTATCTATTGCTTCTTTAGTGTTATCACTGGAGGCATCATCTATAATAATAATTTCTTTTTCTATATTATTAATAAGTTTCACATTTTTTACCAGATCTAATATTAAATGAATTGTTTTAGCTTCATTATAAACGGGAATGATTATAGAAAGTTTATTGATCAAAATATTCATGGTTACTACATTAATGGACAAAAAAAGAACAAGAATCTAATATTTATATTTGCAATATTAAGATTTTAAAATGAAATTAAACTTAAATGTCTTTTCCAAACAAATACCTTTTCAAAGAATAATTTATTTATTTATTTTCATAGGTATTTTTCTTGCCATTTATCAATTTTTTTATAATCGAAGCCTTTGGCTAGACGAAGCTATGCTGTCACTAAATATTGTTAATAGTTCATTTTTAGAATTACTGGAACCGTTAAATTATAAACAGGCTGCCCCTATTGGTTTTCTTTGGGCCGAAAAATTTTTTACATGGATATTTGGTAATAACGATTGGGCTTTGAGGATTTATCCATTGATTTCATTTCTTCTATCAATATATATTATATATCGATTATTTTTTAAATTAAGCAGCAATAAATACATTTCTCTTTTAGCTATAGGGCTATATAGTATAGAGTCAATTTTTATACGTTACGCAACAGAGGTGAAACAATATCAAATTGATGTCTTATTGTTCTCTTTAATATTATACGCCACTATAAGCACCAAATTTTATAATAAAAGAGCCATATTTTTATATACGCTGTTGACAGTAGTGTCTATTTGGATTTCTAATATTAGTATTCTTGCTATTATTGTTGCAGGATTATATCTACTGGTCAAAAAAGTTTATATAGATAAAATATACAACGTATTTATTGTTTTTATCGCCTGGCTTATTTCTTTTGGAGCATACTATTATTATTTTATATATGACCATCCTTTAAAACCCTTTATGATGAATTATTGGAAAGAACACTTTCTTCCTTTAAATCATTCAGGGAATGAAGCGCTGGATTTCTTAAGAATTCATTTTCAGGACATATATTATAAATGGCTATTGCTAGAAAATTTTTGGGTTGCAGCAATATGGATTAGTGTTTTGGGAATAGTTTATTTAGTATTGCTAAAAAAGTTCAAACTGTTATATTTTCTTCTGTTTCCTATTCTTTTGCATTTAATATTATCTGCTTTTAAACTTTACCCTTTTGAAGGAAGGTTAATATTATATCTAATGCCATCTTTATTGTTAATCCTTTTTTACGGTTTATTCGCTATTCTGGAAAAAGTCAATATAATGTTGAAGATTCTATCAACGAGAAAATTTAATAGAAGCATTCAAATTCCATTAGTTATTTTAGTTATCCCAATTATATTTGTTTTATCAAAAACACTGGAGAATTTTCCAATTGAAAGACAAAATATTAAAAGCAGTTTATCTTTTATAGAAAAAAACATAAAAGATAAAGAACCGATATATATATACTTTGCGAGTAAATATGCTTTTGCCTTTTACAAAAATAAATACCCAAACCTTTTAAAACACACTATTGTTATAGGTAAGGATCATAAAAATCAATGGGAAAATCATTATAACGATATTAGGAACATTGATTCAGATTTTTGGATGATATTTTCTCATGTTCGTTATTCAAAAGAGTCAGGAGAACCAGAAGATAAATATATTATTAGGAAACTATCAAGCGAAGGATATAAGATAATAATTACGAAGAGAGACAAAGGATGTAGAACTTACAAAGTTTCTAAACAATAGATTTTTTATTCTCATTGCGCCCGTTCAACGAGACTAGGTTTAAAAGTAAGAACAATCTACTCGTTTTTATTTGGTGTAAAAATCATAGAACATACAGATTCAACAAAACACAAAACACAAAACACAAA